>JAHFBE010000028.1 GCA_023250205.1 Candidatus Melainabacteria bacterium
TATGAACAATCTCTTCAGATAAACAATAGTGTCTGTAAGGTGTCATCTTTAATATCAGATTCAATTACAAAACCTAAAGAAACTCATGAAGTAGTAGATCTTCTTGCAGACAAGAATTTTATTTAAATCTTTCCGGTATAATAATCCACATGCCGCTGTGGCGAAATGGCAAACGCAGTTGACTCAAAATCAGCCGGGAGCAATCCCTTGTCGGTTCAAGTCCGACCAGCGGCAGAAAATTTTTAAGCGAAGATTTTCTGTAAGCGAAAATCTGAGCGTCAAAAAACAATGTAGATAAATAGCGAGGTGATCTGTGTTAGCAGTCACCGAAGCGTTATATAAAGAACGAAATGGCAAACGCAGTTGACTCAAAATCAGCCGGGAGCAATCCCTTGTCAGTTTCCGCCAGAGGCGGACCCGTCCTTTGGTGGGCAAGTCCGACTAGCGGCAGATTTGTAATAAGTTAATGTATATAATGAGTAAGCTAAGTTAATAAGCCGGTTTATTTGCTTTGTGTTATGTATATAAAAGAACTTGACAATATATTAAGTAAGACTATATAGTATTAGATAATAATAAAAAGAAGCATAATATATTCATATACAAGTTGACATTGCTGCCAAGGGAAAATATAATTTTAACCTTGCTTGTTTTGTTTTTCTAAAAAGAAATAGATTGTTTTATTTGATAAAGATATTGAGGTAATAAATGACAGTTAAATTGCCTGAGCGGGTACAACCCTATGCAAAGGCTGGCCAAAGTACTGCTGTACTACCAGATCTAGCAGAGATTCAAAAAGCTTCCTTTGAGTGGTTTCTAAGGGAAGGACTTTCTGAAGAATTAAAATCATTTTCACCAATTCGTGATTATACCGGCCGACTAGAATTATATTTCTTGCACGATAATTATTCTTTTGAAGATCATACAGAGCCTAAAAAAGCTAAGACTCCACAGGAAGCACGAGATAACGATCAAAGCTATACAAAGAAGCTATACATACAGATGAGACTGGTTAACCGTGATACTGGTGAGATAAAAGAGAACAAGATGTTTGTTGGTGAAATTCCTATGATGACTGATCGAGGGACTTTCATTATTAATGGTGCTGAGAGAGTTGTAGTTTCTCAAATTGTCAGGTCACCTGGAATATATTACAAACGTGAAGTTGATCCAAACGGTAAAAGAACATTCAATGCAACCTTAATTCCAAATAGAGGGGCATGGTTGAAACTAGAATCTGACAATAATGATATTGTTCATGTGAAAATCGATAAGAACAGAAAATTATATGCAACCACTTTATTAAAAGCTCTTGGTTACACTGTAAATGAAATGGAAACACTTTTCCATCACTTTGATTTTTTACATAAAACGTTGGAAAAAGATCCTGCTGATAATAGAGAACAGGCTTTAATTGAAGTGTATAAAAAACTTAGACCGGGAGATCCTACCAGTGTTGAAGGTGGTAGACAAATATTAGAGTCAAGATTTTTTGATGATAAGAGATATAACCTTGGTAAAGTAGGTCGTTATAAGATAAATAAAAAACTTAGTCTATCTGTACCTGAAGATATAAGGGTTTTAACACGTGATGATATTGTTGCATCAATTGATTATCTTATTAACTTACATTATGACGAAGGATTAATAGATGATATAGATCATTTGGGTAACAGAAGAATAAGATCTGTTGGAGAACTTTTACAAAACCAATTTAGAGTTGGTCTTTCCAGGTTAGAAAGAATAATTAAAGAAAGAATGACTTTGCAGGATGCAGACACTTTAACACCAGCCAATCTTTTAAACCCAAAACCATTAATTGCAGCAATTAGGGAGTTTTTTGGTTCATCTCAATTGAGTCAGTTTATGGATCAAACAAATGCTCTTGCTGAATTAACTCATAAGAGAAGATTGTCAGCATTGGGTCCTGGTGGTTTATCTAGGGAACGTGCTGGTTTTGCTGTTCGAGATATTCACCCAAGTCACTATGGAAGAATTTGTCCAGTTGAAACACCTGAAGGTCCTAACGCAGGTTTGATTGGCTCACTTGCAACTCATGCTCGTGTCAATCAATATGGTTTTATTGAAACTCCTTACAAGAAAGTTGTAAATGGAATTGTAGTAAATGAAGTTCAATATTTATCTGCAGATGAAGAAGATAATTTTAGGGTTGCTACTGGAGATGTTCCTTTAAAGGAAGACGGTTCATTTAAATCAGAATTTATTCCTGTTAGATATAAGAGTGAGTTTATTGTTGTTCCACCTGAAGAAGTTGATTTTGTAGGTGTAAGTCCAATACAGATTGTTTCTGTAGGAACAGCATTGATTCCATTCTTAGAGCACGATGATGCAAATAGAGCTTTGATGGGTTCAAATATGCAGCGTCAGTCAGTTCCGCTTATTACTACTGAAAGACCCTATGTTGGTACTGGTATTGAAAAGCAGACAGCAAGGGACTCTGGAATGGTTATAGTTTCAAATGATTATGGTGAAATTACTTATGTAAGTTCTCAAAAAATCAGAGTTAAATATCAATCATTTGACAGTGAAGTTGAATATCAATTAACTAAATTTAATAGAAGTAACCAGGATACATGTCTAAACCAAAAGCCAATTGTACAAGTTGGAGATAAGGTTATTCCAGGGCAGGTGCTTGCTGATGGACCAGCTACAGATTGTGGTGAGCTTGCACTTGGAAAAAATATTCTTGTTGCATTTATGCCATGGGAAGGTTATAACTTTGAAGATGCTATTTTAATCAGTGAAAAACTTGTGATAGATGATGTTTTTACTTCAATTCACATTGAAAAGTTAGAAATTGATGCTAGATCTACAAAACTTGGACCTGAAGAAATAACCAGAGAAGTTCCAAACGTTTCAGAAGAAGCGCTTAGACATCTTGATGAAAGTGGAATTGTAAGAGTTGGTGCAAGAGTTTATGCTGATGATGTTTTAGTCGGTAAAATCACTCCAAAGGGTGAATCGGACCATCCACCAGAAGAAAGACTTTTGAGAGCAATCTTTGGTGAAAAAGCCAGAGATGTTAGAGATAATTCCTTAAGAGTTCCACATGGAGAAGGTGGAAGAGTTGTTGATGTGAAAGTCTTCGATCGTGAAAAGGGAGATGAATTACCACCTGTAGCAAATAAAGTTGTACGTGTGTTTGTTGCTCAGAAGAGAAAAGTTTCAGTGGGTGATAAGGTTGCAGGACGACATGGTAATAAAGGGATAATTGCAAAAATATTACCGGTTGAAGATATGCCATTTTTGCCAGATGGCACACCAGTAGATATTGTATTAAATCCACTCGGTGTTCCAAGTCGTATGAATATTGGTCAAACTTATGAAACAATGCTTGGGTTAGCATCTATGTTGTTTGAAAAGCATTATGAAGTTCCGCCATTTGATGAAATGTATGGAGCTGAGGCTAGTAAAGATCTTGTTTTAAGTGAAATTGACAAAGCAAAGAAGGAAAAAGGTATTGATTGGATTTATGATAATGGAAAAGTCCGATTGACTGATGGTAGAACAGGCGAACTGTTTGATAATCCATGTTCAGTTGGAAAGATTTATATGATGAAGCTTGTTCACCTTGTTGATGACAAGATTCATGCAAGAAGTACAGGTCCATATAGTTTAGTTACTCAACAACCACTTGGAGGCAAAGCTCAATTTGGTGGTCAAAGACTTGGTGAAATGGAATGCTGGGCTTTAGAAGCATATGGAGCTGCTTACACTCTACAAGAAATGTTAACTGTGAAATCAGATGATGTTTCTGGTAGAAGTAGGGCTTATGAGGCAATCGTTAAAGGTGAAAATATTCCACGACCAGGAGTTCCAGAATCATTTAAGGTTTTAGTTAGAGAACTTCAGTCTATTTGTTTAGATGTTACAGTTCTTAAGAGAGCGCGTGAAGGTAATGATGATGAAATAGACCTTACAAATGATGACACAGAACAAAGAAGAGTTAAACCAAACATTTCTTTATCAAGTCGTGATATTGGTCTTGAAGAAGAATTACAAGGATTGCGACCAAGAATGGAAGGACTTGCTGCTGTAGGATTACAGGTTAAAGAGCCTGTGGTCGAGCAAGTTTCAGAAGAGAAAGAAGTTTTAGGAGAGAAAGAAGTTTCAAAAGATGAGCCTTTTGAAGAAGTATCTCTTGATGAACTTGAGCCAGAAGAAGATTTAGGGAAAGAGTAAAAATTGTAAAAGGTAGGTAAAGTGGCAATTCAGGATAGTACAACAAAGTTAAATGGAACAGCAACTGGTCTTTCTATTTTTGATCGCTTTAATCATATTCAAATCAAGGTGGCTTCTCCAGCAAGGATTATGGGATGGTCATATGGTGAAGTTACAAAGCCTGAAACAATTAACTATAGAACATTGAAGCCTGAAAAAGATGGATTGTTCTGTGAGAGAATCTTTGGACCCACTAAAGACTGGGAATGTTATTGTGGAAAATATAAAAGAGTTAGACACAAAGGAATTATTTGTGAAAGATGTGGTGTCGAAGTAACAGAATCAAAAGTTAGAAGACATAGAATGGGGCATATAAAATTGGCTGCTCCGGTTTGTCATATTTGGTTTTTAAAAGGTATACCAAGTTATCTGAGTTTATTAAGTGATATTCCATTGAGAGATCTTGAGCAGGTAATATATTTCAATCAATATATTGTTTTAAATCCAGGGAATGTTGAAACCATAGTTAAAAGTCAATTGTTAACAGAGGAAGAATATGACCTTTTAAGTGGGGATGAAAACGCACAGTTTGAAGTTGCAATTGGTGCGGAGGCGTTAAAACTCATTTTGGAAGAAATTTCTAAGCCTGTTTATGAATTCCCTGATGCAAAGACCAAAGAAGAAAGAGGAGAATTAGTGTCTCTCTCAGGTCTAGAAGAACTTGCTCAAAAATTAAGACAGGAATTAGCTGGTAGTAGTGGTAGTCAACAAAGAAGAGCAAAAATTATTAAAAGGCTTAGGCTTGTTGAAAGTTTAATCCTTTCAAAGACAGACCCAACAGCAATGATCTTGGAAGTCCTTCCAATAACCCCTCCAGACTTACGACCAATGGTTCAGCTTGATGGTGGAAGATTTGCAACAAGTGATTTGAATGATTTATATAGAAGAGTTATTAATAGAAATAACAGACTTGCAAGACTGCTTGATATGGGTGCTCCTGAAATCATTATTCGAAATGAAAAAAGAATGCTTCAGGAAGCTGTTGATGCATTGATTGATAATGGTAGAAGAGGAAGAGTTGTCACTGGTTCAAATGGACGACCTCTTAAATCCCTTTCAAATATTATTGAAGGTAAACAAGGAAGATTTCGTCAAAACCTTCTAGGAAAAAGAGTTGACTATTCTGGGAGATCTGTAATTGTTGTTGGTCCACAGCTGAAGATTCACCAATGTGGTTTACCAAGAGAAATGGCAATTGAATTATTTAAACCATTTGTTATTAATAAGTTGATAGAGCGTCAAATTTGTCAGAATATTAAATCTGCAAAAAAACAAATAGAAAAAGGAACTTCAATTGTATGGGAGATTCTTGAGCAAGTAATTCAAGGACATCCTGTTCTATTAAATCGTGCTCCTACTTTGCATAGGTTGGGTATCCAGTCCTTTGAGCCTGTTTTAGTTGAAGGTAGAGCAATTCAATTGCATCCATTAGTATGCGCAGCATTTAATGCTGACTTTGATGGTGACCAAATGGCAGTTCACATACCATTGTCGGTTGAGGCTCAGTCTGAAGCAAGAATGCTTATGATGGCATTTAATAATATTCTTTTACCAGCAAGTGGTAAACCTACCATTACTCCTACACAAGATATGGTGTTGGGAATCTATTACTTAACGGTAGAAAAACCTAATTCAGATGATTCAAATGTTTGCAAGGGTGCTGGAATGAATTTCTATAGCTTTCAAGATGCTATAGCCGCATATGAAGCAGGTGTTTTAGATTTACATGCCAAGGTTAATGTAAGAGATGAAAATAGCAAAAGAATACCCACAACAGTAGGAAGAGTTATTTTTAATCAGACAATTAGAGGGACATTTGAGGCTCAATAATTTTAAAAATGGAGATAAGTAAAAATGGCTCAGACAGTTAAAAGTAAAGAGATAATGGAATTCCAGAATACGACTATCGATAAAAAGAAGTTGTCTAAGCTTATGCTTCAGATTTATGAAAAATATGGTTCAGCCATATCAAGTGATGTAGCTGATGCATTAAAAAACTTAGGCTTTAAATTTGCAACAAAAGCAGGAGTAACAATCAGTATTGAAGATCTAACTGTTCCTGAAGACAAGAAAGAATTAATTAGTTTAGCAGAAAGACAAATCGAAGACGCTCAGAAAAAATTTGAACGAGGTGATATTACTGAAGTTGAAAGATATAATAAAGTTATTGATACATGGTCAGAAACAACAGAAAAGTTAACTGAGAAAGTTGTTGAAAATTTTGACAGACTAAACCCTGTTTATATGATGGCTTTTTCTGGAGCAAGAGGTAATCTCAGTCAAGTTCGTCAGCTTGTTGGTATGAGAGGTTTGATGGCTGACTCTCAAGGACAAATTATTGACTTGCCTATTAAAACAAATTTTAAAGAGGGATTGAATGTAACTGAGTATATTATTTCAAGTTATGGTGCAAGAAAAGGATTAGTTGACACTGCGTTAAAAACAGCTGACTCTGGTTATTTAACCAGAAGACTTGTTGATGTTGCCCAAGATGTAACTGTTCGTCATCATGATTGTGGAAGTAAAAGAGGTGTTGTTGTTCAGGCTCTCTTTGAAGGGGAGAAGCTAACGCTTGGTATTGTTGATCGAGTAATTGGCAGAGTTGCTGTAGAAGATATTGTTAGTCCAAAGACGAAGGAAGTTATAGTTAAAAAGGGCGAGCTTATTGATAGAGAGAAGTCTAAGTTAGTAGAAGAGCACGGTGTAATATCAGCTAAGGTTAGATCACCATTGGTTTGTGATTTACCTTACGGAATTTGCCAGACATGTTACGGTTGGAGTCTTACTACTAATACGATGGTAGATATTGGTGAAGCTATTGGTATTATTGCTGCTCAATCAATTGGAGAACCTGGTACACAGCTTACAATGAGAACATTCCATACCGGTGGTGTTGTTGCAGGAGCTGCAAAAAGAGCACAGGTTAAATCACCAACTGCGGATTTGTTAAAGTTTGATCTTCCTGTCAGAGAAGTTAGAACAAGATATGGTGACACTGTTTTGCAAGTAACAAGAGAAGGAAAAATAAAAGTTGGAAAAGATGAATTCTTCTTACCAATTGGTTCACAAATTAGATTTAAGAGTGGTACTAAAGTTGAAAAAGATACTGTTATAGCTGAATATACTGAGACTCAACAAAAAGGACTTATTGAAAGAGCTACAAAAGATATTATTTCTGATCATTCAGGACAAATTTTATTTGAAGGATTTACTGTTGATGAAAGAAGAGATCGTCAGGGAAATATTTCAAAAACTGCAAATAAAAATGGAATTATATGGGTTATGGAAGGTGATGTTTATAATCTTCCAGTCGGTAGTAAGTTGATACCTCAAGATGGGCAACATGTTAAATCAAATGATATTCTTGCAGAAACTTTGATCATTTCAGAGCGTGGTGGTGAAGTGCGTTTTAATGAAGACCTTATTATTGAAGAGATTAAATCGGGGAAGGAAAAAGCCAGAAGATTAGTCCAAGGTAGAGAAGTCAGTATTGTAATTGCTAGAGTTGGTGCTGACAATGCAAAGCTTGAAAGTACAAAGCAGGGAAATGGATGGAAAGTAAAAGCTACTAAATCTACATCAGAGGAAGCTTATACAATTAAAGTCGTTCCTGGAGAAACAATTGAAAATAAGAGTGTTATTGCTGAGTTGGTGGATGATGGAGTACTGGCTGTTATGAATGCTGGTGAAATTAGATATGATGGATTAGAAGTTGATGAATCACGTATCATAACTCAACCTGGCAAAATTGTTTTTATTCCTGAAGAAGTTCATTATTTAAGTAAAGATGTAAGTCTAAAGCTTGTTGAAAATGAAGAGCGGGTAAAGCCTGGGCAAGAAATCGTGAAAGATGTTTTCACGCATTTAGATGGGGTTGTTGAAATTAAAATTGATAATGATATTATTCACGAGGTTATTGTAAGACCTGGTGAATTGTTTGATATTCCAGAACCATCACAACTAAAGTGTGAAGATGGGGAAATGATTAAAGAAGGAACTGAAGTCTATCCTGGTATAAAAACAGAGGATCCTAGAGTCCTTTCTATAATTGAGAATGAAGAAAAAGGTACGGTAAAAATTCTCTTAAGACCTGTTCAAATTTTCACAATTGACCCTAAGAAAGTATCTTTCCAAGGATATTCAACTGACTCAAATATTGCATTAGTAGCAGTTACTCAAATGTTGTATAGAGATGGAGAAAGAGTAAGGAATTTTGCTGGTGGACCACTTTCAAAAACTAGTTTAGTACTTACAATGGGTGGAGACTTATCTGCCTTAAAAGGTAAAGTTGAAATTAATAAGTCTAATGAATCAAAGGAAGAACTACAAATTATAGTTCAAGAAAATATAGTCTTAAGAAGAGAGCAAGATACTAATGTTACCCAGTTGTTAATAAAAGATCATGATCATATTGCACCTGGTGTAGCTTTGGCAAAGACTCAGGTTCTTGCCAGATCAAATGGTGAAGTAAGTTTAAGTACACAACAAGAAAAAAGATTATTGTTGATTACAAGTAATGATTTAATTAAACAAGAAACCATGATAAAGCCTACAGCTAAAGTTGGTGATTTTGTTAAGATTAATGATAAATTGGTTGGTGAAACTGAATCAGCTTGCTCTGGTCAAGTTGTATCTGTCGAAAATAAATCAGTAATTATTAGAAAAGGCAGACCGTACTTAGTTAACACAGGAGCTCAATTGCAATGCGATCAAGGACACCTTGTTCAAAGAGGTGATCAGTTGGCAGCATTGATATATGAAAGAGTAAAAACTGCAGATATTGTTCAAGGTTTACCTCGTGTTGAGGAGCTATTAGAAGGTAGAAAGCCAAAAGATGCAGCAATTCTGTCTGAATATGAGGGCAAGGTAAAAATCATTGAAGATGATGATAGTCGAAGACTTGTCATAGTCTCTGGAGAAACAGAAAATGAAGTATCAATACCTGTAGGAGCAAATGTTATTGTTGAAAATGGACAGTCCGTAAAAGTTGGGGAGTCATTAACTGATGGACCTGCAAATCCACATGACATCTTAAATCTATTAGGAGTAGAAGCTGTTCAACAATATCTCTTAGATGAAGTTCAAAAAGTTTATAGAAGTCAGGGTGTTGAAATTGCTGATAAGCACGTTGAAACAATTATCAGACAAATGACTCGTAAAGTAAGAATTGAAGATGCTGGTGATACTATTTTATTGCCTGGTGAGCTTGTTGAATTTGGTGACATTAAAGAAGAAACAGAAAAGGCAAGAAAGTTGATTTCAAAAGATGCACAGCCGCCTGCATATAAGCCAGTATTGCTTGGTATTACTAAAGCTAGCTTAAATACTGAAAGCTTTATATCAGCTGCAAGTTTCCAGGAAACAACTAGGATCCTTTCAGAAGCTGCAATTCAAGGCAAAAAAGATTGGCTTAGAGGGTTAAAAGAAAATGTCATTATTGGACGATTAATTCCAGCTGGTACAGGATATTTATACTCAAGAGCTTTAGAATCAAATATTCCAGATTATGGTGAGTTAAGTTCTGAAGGCTTTGCTCCTCAACCAAGCTTAAATTAATTGTTTTCTACTTTTTGTAATTTTTCATACAGGTCTTTTTTTTCTTGAAGTTCTATGTCATGGACAGGATACATTCTTCTTAAGCAGAAGTATCCTTCTTCAAAGCTCTTTGTCAGTGTTCTTGATACTTCTAGTAAGTGTCTTATGTTTCCACTGCTTTCCTTTACAGCACTTTCAAAAACTACTGATACAAAGTCTGTAGTATTTCCAATTGTTGAGGCTAGAAGCATATCTGCAGAATCCAAGAAGCCAAACATTTTTTGCTTGTTGTCAAGTGGATTATCATTTTTACGGGTAAATTTTTCTGGTATATAAAATCTGAAAATATTGGTGAGACATGAATATGGCTTGCTAACAACGCTAAGTATTCTGATTATGTCTCTGCTAAAACCAGATAACTCAAGCCTTCTTGCAAATGGTCTTGTAACGTTAGCCAGCACGCTTAAAGTATTAACGACTGGGGCAAAAGAAGAAACTGTTTTGTCAGCATTTTCGCAGAAGCCAAGTAAATTTATATCCTTTTCTTCTTTATTAGAGCTGTTTGTAAATTTACCCCAAGAATTTTTTGTGTTTTCTAAGTGTCCTTTAAAAGTGTCAATAACATATTGCTTTAAAGAAGCTTCATTACTGTTTTCAGTTGTTCCAGACTTAAAAATTCCTTGTAGAGAATTAAAGCATTTTTGGGAAAAATTAGGTCTAAAGGCAATATCTGTGCCCATTGCAGTCCACCACCATTTATCAAGGTTGTTTACTACTGACCATTCAATATCGTTTGCAAGTTCTGAATCATATAAACCAAGTCCTACCAATAACAATTTTCCACCGGTTTGACTGTGGTAATTTATTTTCCCGATAGAGATATTTCCCTTACCAGCTTCATTTCTTCCGTAATCCTGAGCACCAAGATTATCATCTAAGTTTCCTTTAGAGTCTCGATGTCCATAAATCAAATTCCTACAAACGTCTCCTAACATTCCGAATAATCGCTCTCCAGAATAAACCAGATTTGCAACCATTGTTCCTTTATATTCAGAACCATCTACAAAGTGCCTAACAAGTTTTAATGGGGTTTCAAGGCAATAGAAATAAAATCCTTTTCTAGCATAATCAGAAGTATCATCCGCCCATTTCTTGATATCTTTTTCATCTCTGGAAGAAGTTTTATTGCTGAATCCAGAAAATTGATCTCTATAATCATCGAAGGGTTTAACTTCGCTGTATCCGCGATTTATATTTAAGTTTTCTATAGACATAAATTTTCTAAAATAGAATACAAAATAAAAACGTATAACAAAACAATAGAGACTTTTTTAAGGTTAAAAAGCCCCTATTGTTCTATATATACAGCTTGATTTTAGTAAGATTAAAATCGAAAGTCTATGAAACCTTAACCATTAAGAGAAGGATTTAGAATTTTTTAAGATTTGTATATTATTTTAGAGATTTAACAGTGTTTATATCCTTATCACCACGTCCTGAAAGGTTAACTACTACAGTCTCATTTTTCTTAGTCTTAGGCATTAAATATTTTAAATAAGCAAGTGCATGGGAAGATTCTATTGCTGGAATAATTCCTTCTAGTTTTGAAAGCTGGTAAAAAGCTTCTATAGCTTCTTTGTCAGAAATAGTTTTATATTGAACCATATTTTTGTCCTTTAGGTATGAATGTTGAGGACCTACACCAGGATAATCTAATCCAGCAGAAATACTATGTGCTTCTTTGATCATTCCATTTTTGTCTTGTAAAAGATAGCTATATGAACCATGTAGTATTCCAGGTTTTCCAAGAGTTAGTGTGGCGGCATTATGTCCATTTTTGAGAGATGTTCCACCGGCTTCCACTCCAATTAATTTGGGTTTAACATGGTAAGTCCTTACATTGTTTAGATAAGGATAAAAGATTCCCATTGAGTTAGAACCACCACCTACACAAGCCACAATGTAAGTAGGATCTTTTTTCAGCTGTTTCTTTAATTCATTTCCAATTACAGATTGAAAGAAGCTTACTATAGTAGGATATGGGTGCGGACCAACAGTAGAACCAATAATATAATGAGTGTCTTTTATGTTCGTTATCCAGTCTCTTATTGCTTCATTGGTAGCATCTTTCAACGTTTGTGAACCACTTTCAACAGGGATAACTTTTGCTCCTAATAATTGCATTTTAAAGACATTTAATTCCTGTCTTTTAATATCAACTTTACCCATGTAAATCTCACATTCAAATCCAAACAGTGCACATACGGTAGCAGTAGCTAGACCATGTTGACCAGCACCTGTTTCAGCAATAATTCTTCTTTTGCCTAATCTTTTAGCTAGGAGTGCTTGCCCAATACAATTATTGATTTTGTGAGCGCCCGTGTGACAGAGGTCCTCTCGTTTTAAAAATATTTTTGCTTTGCTGTAGTGTTCTGTAAGCCTGTTTGCAAAGTATAAGGGAGTGGGTCTTCCTACATATGTTTGTAAAAGATTTTCAAATTCAGTTTTAAAAGTTTTATCTTTGCTGTATTTTATGAATGCTATTTCAAGTTCTTCTAATGCAGGTATTATCGTTTCCGGGACAAAGACTCCGCCATAATTACCAAAATATCCTTTTGATTTCATAACATTGATAATAATATCATTTATGTGATGTTATTATTTTGAGGTATGAACCGTCAAATTTTAATAGCTCCAAATGCTTTTAAACACTCACTTGGCGCTATTGATGTTGCTAAAACCATTAAGTATTCTCTAATGACTTTAGATTCTGCTTTATCGCTTGAACTGTTACCAATAGCTGATGGAGGAAGTGGAACCATTGACATTTTAAAATTTTCATTTCCATCTTCTAAATTTATTAATGTAAAAGCTCATGACCCTTTAATGCGGGAAATTAATTGCAATTGGCTTTTGTTAAACGAAACAACTGCAGTCATTGAACTTTCAAAAGTCTCTGGGATAGAGCTTTTATTAAAGAGTGAACTTAATCCTCTCTGGGCTAGTACTTATGGAACGGGTGAATTAATTCTTTCTGCATTAGAGCATGGTTGTAAGAAAATAATTATTTCATTGGGAGGTAGCGCAACCGTTGAGGGAGGAATAGGTCTTCTTGAAGCAATTGGTGTTAAGTTTGAAGATAAAAAAGGAAGTAAGGTTAAGCCTGGAGGAGGGTTTTTAAATTCAATTCAAAAAATTAGCACCGCAAACCTTGATAATCGCCTTAAAAACTGTGAATTACATGTGCTTTGTGATGTCAATATCCCACTTGTTGGGGATAAAGGAGCGGTTCATAAGTTTGCTGCACAAAAGGGTGCAAATGAAGGTGAAAAGGTTGTCTTGGAAGAAGGAATGAAACACTATGCTAAAATCGCAAAACAATTTACAGGCAATGGCTTTGAATTTGAATCCATGACTGGTTCTGCTGGTGGAGTGGCTTATTCTCTTAAAACATTTTTGAATGCAAAATTATTCTCAGGTTTTTTGTACTTATCGAACTTGATTTCTCTTGACGAAAAAATAAAAAATTCAGATTTAATTGTTACTGGAGAAGGCTCTCTTGATGAGCAAAGTTTAATGGGAAAAGGAGTGATTGAACTTGCTAAGATTGCAAAAAAATATTCCAAGAAAGTAATAGCTTTGTGTGGTACCTATGACAATAATATTAACTGGCATCAACATTGTATCGAAGAAGTAATCGAGATTAAATCTGAAAATATATCATTAGAAGAATCAATTCAAAATGTAAAAGAATTAATTCCTTTAGCAATAAAAAATAATAGTAGAATGTTTATAAATTATTAAAATTGCTTAAATTGGCTAAAAACACCACTTTACTGACTTGAAATATATAATACATTGATTTACAATTAACGATATAGGATTTAAGAATATGAATATTAAAACCAGACTAGAAAGAACAGCAGAAAACAAACAGTGGATAAAAGTCTATTTTCATGATGGTAGTGGAATTATTGGCAAAGTCATAAGAGTTGGACAAGACTACGTTGAATTGGAAAGTTATGGATATGATGATTCTCCACTATCAAGAAACTATGCAAAAAATCTGGTTCCACTAAACTTTATCAAAATGTTTATGGTTGAATCTTCTAACTTTGCTGAAGCTGAAAGAAAACGATTAGAATATCTAAGTCAGTTAGAACCCCCAATTAGCGAATTCAGTAGCACAGAACCAGAGAACAAGTTAAATAGCTAGTTCACTTAAGCTGATTTTAATTCACCGGAATAATGACAAGAAACTAATTGGTTTGTGTGTTGTCTGAGTGTTGGAATTTCGCTAGCACAATTGTCTTTTACGATTGGACAACGTGTTCGAAAAACACACCCACTTGGTGGGTTTGATGGATCTGGAATCTCTCCTGATAAAATAATTCTTTTATTCTTTATGTTCTCTCCTTTTAAATCTATCTGAGGAGAAGCGCTAAGTAATGAAACGGTGTATGGATGTTTAGGATCTTTCATGATATCTTTCTTCTCTCCAAATTCAACAATATGTCCTAGATACATTACTGCGATTTTTGTTGAGATATAACTAACAACAGATAAGTTGTGAGAGATAAATAAATAAGTTAAATTTAGTTTTTGTTGTAACTCAATTAACAGATTTAAAATCTGTGCTTGAACAGATACATCTAAAGCACTTACAGGCTCATCTAGCACCAAAAAATCAGGATTTAGTGACAATGCTCTTGCTATTGCCACTCGCTGTCTTTGCCCCCCGGACAGTTCATGAGGGTATTTGTTTCCATGTTGCTCTTCAAGTCCAACAAGGTTCAGTAACTCAGTTACCCTCTTAGAAATGTTTTCTTTTCCCTCAACCATTTTATGTATAGAAATTGGTTCTCTAATGATATCTTTAATTCTCATTCTGGGGCTTAGGCTGGAATATGGATTCTGAAAGACAATTTGAAGTTTTTGTCTTATTGAACGTACTTCTTTTGCTGGCATTGAAAAGATATTTTTTCCGTTATATAAAACTTCTCCAAAAGAAGGCTCAAGCAGTCTTAAAATTAATTTACCAAGAGTGGATTTGCCGGAGCCAGATTCACCAACAATGCCGATCACTTCGCCTCTTTTTATTTCCAGGTTTATGTCTTTTAATGCCTGTATGTGTCCTACCGTTTTTGACCAGAATCCACGC
Source organism: Candidatus Melainabacteria bacterium (assembly GCA_023250205.1). GTDB lineage: Bacteria > Cyanobacteriota > Vampirovibrionia > 2-02-FULL-35-15 > 2-02-FULL-35-15 > 2-02-FULL-35-15. The sequence goes on from JAHFBE010000028.1 coordinate 14,939, forward strand.
TGAATTGGGAAAAATTTAGATAGATTATTTACCTTGATAAGAATTTCGGAAGATTCTAAGGGAGGTTTTGTAGATTGAGACTTTGCCTCGATAGCCATAAATTAATCCTGAATTTCAATAGAATCTTTTTTATCAATTTCGATAAGACAAACTTTAACAGTTTGTTTAGGACTGGTTGCAATAGTTTTGCCAATAAAGTCAGCGCTTATCGGAAGCTTTCTGTGTCCTCTATCAGTAAGAACTAATAATTTTACACTTCTAGGCCTGCCAAAATCTTTTATTGCGTCCAATGCTGCCCTAATAGTTCTTCCTTCGTATAAAACATCATCAACTATAAGCACATCCTTATTGTCAATATTAGGAATTGCACTTGACTTACTTTGCTTTAAAGATTTTCTATGATCCAGATCATCTCGATACAGGGTTACATCTAAATACCCGAATGGTATATCTGCATTTTCAATTTGCAAAATAATATCGTGCAGTCTTTTTGCTAAGAATTCCCCCCTTGTTACAATACCAACTATTACCAGGCTATTTAAATCCACATAGTTTTCTATAACTTCATGAGCTAGTCTTCTTAGGGTTTTTGTTACTTCATTACTGTCTAGTATTACATTCATATAAGCTTAATTTAATAACTAATCAGCTAGAATTATATAATTATTATGATGTTTTGTGTAATAGAACTAACAACTAACATATAGTTCTATCCTTACAAACATAAGAATTAATGCATTTATTCAGCAAATACAATTAAGTGGAAGAAATCAAAGAGGGAATCCTTAAATCACCTGAAATTAAATAAAAAACGATGGCAACTAATATACCTGAAATATTTATAAAGCAAGCTCAAAGAAGTGGGAATAAAACAGCTGTTGAATATAGGTTGCGTAGGAATGAACCTTATAGAAGTATTTCATGGACACGACTTAATAACATTGTGAGGGAAGTCACCTATGGACTTATTGAATTAGGAATTAAAAAAGGAGATAAGGTTGCAATTTTATCTGGCACTAGATATGAATGGTCTGTATTTGATATGGCAATTCTATCAATAGGTGCAATAGTTGTTCCTCTCTATCCTACTCTTCCTGAGCATAGTGTGAGTTATATCTTAAATGATTCAAAAAGCGAAATTATTATTCTTGAAGATAAAGGGCAGTTACAAAAGATTAGATCACAATGGGAGAGTCTTCCAAACATTAGATATGCTGTGGTGATTGAAGATTTGGGAGACCTTCCTCAGAATGATTCGAGAATACTTACTTATAAGGGACTAAAAGATAAAGGGAAATTAAACTTTGCTATTGATGCTTATTTGCTTGAAAAACATCTTGCTGAAATTTCGGAACATGATCTAGCTTCGATTATTTATACATCAGGTACTACAGGACCTCCTAAAGGAGTAATGTTGACTCACAAAAATATTGTAAGTGTTGTATCTGTTCTTCCTGAAATGCTACCAATGGAATCATCTGATAAATTCCTTTCTTTTTTACCTTTATCTCATGTCTTTGAAAGAGTTGGTGGGCTTCATTATTCTATCTATGAAGGAGCTTCAGTTTGTTACTGTTCTAGCATTGATCAAATAGGTCCAGCTCTTAAGGATTCTGATTCTACTATTATGTTAGTTGTTCCAAGGATATTGGAAAAAATGATAACTAAAATTAATCGACAGCTTGAGACTTTATCACCATCAAAAAGGAAATTTTTCAATTGGGCTATATCTTGTGGAAAAAAGTGGCTTGAGTTGAAGCAAAACAAAAAAACTAAAACCATTGAATTCTTGTATGCAGCACTCAAATATTATTTTGCTGACAAACTTGTTTTTTCTTCCATGAGAAAGAAGATTGCTCCAAAATTGAAATGTTTTGTTTCTGGTGGGGCACCGCTTTCAAAGGAAATAGCAGAGTTCTTTTGTGTTATTGGCTTGCCTGTGCTTGAAGGATATGGGCTTACTGAAACCAGTGCTCCTGCTACCGTAAACACTTTGAAGCAAATGAAAATAGGTACTGTGGGAAAGCCTTTGCCAGGGATTGATATTAAAATTGCAGAAGATGGTGAAGTCCTTATTAAAGGACCAACTGTTTTTGCTGGTTACTATGGGCAGGAGGAAAGTACCAAAAACACTTTTTGTGATGAATGGTTTGCTACAGGTGATATTGGAGAAATAGATGAGGATGGTTTTTTAAGAATAACTGGAAGAAAGAAAGATATCATAGTTAATTCGGCAGGGAAAAATATTTCCCCACAGAATATAGAAAATGCAATTAAAACATCTGACTATATTAGTAATGTTGTTATTATTGGGGATAAAAGAAAGTATTTATCAGCGCTAGTAACACTGGAACTTACTCAGATATTAAATTATGCAAAGGGAAATAATATTGAGGTTTCTAATGGAACAGAAAGTTTAATAAAGAATAAAAATATTATTGACTTGATAGATGAAGAAATTAAAGTTAGAACTGCAGATTGTGCTGATTATGAGCAAATTAGAAGATTTACTATTTTTCCGCAGGATTTTTCAATTGAGAGTGGAGAAATGACACCAACCTTAAAGGTGAAACGAAAATTTGTAGAGGAAAAATATAAAAAAGTAATTGATTCTATGTATCCTAATGATTAAGACAAGGAGATATAAATGCTAAATCTTAGTAAAAATATAATACTTCTTCTTGTTATTGCCTTTGTGTTATTGATGATGCCATATTCTCTTGCTACTGTTCAGGATAATTACCCAGTTGTTGGAAAAATGGAAACTGTTTTATTTGGGATGACTTCACCAAGTTTAAAAATATCAGACCGAATTAGTGCTATTGAAAAAAATATTTTTGGTAAGACCTATCAAGGTGACTCACTTTATGACCGAACTGAACGTTTAAAATTAAATGTCTTGGGTTCCTCTGAAGATCTAAGGAATGTAGAAGAAGAAGCGGTTGGGATAGAGCAGCCATTAGTTAATCAGAAAACTAAGCCTCAGAATGAAAGTAGTTATGAAAATTTGCAAACGACTGAAATAACTCCGGAGCAGTTTGTTGAAACCTTTAGTCGGTTCTTAAATGAAGAGAGAAGTTATAAAGGCCTACTTCCTCTTGTCAGTGATACTTTAGCTTCTAATGTTGCTCATGAACAAGCGAGAGAAATATTACTTAAAAATTATTTGTCATATAGTAATTCAAAGAATCAATATCCAGATGAAAGGTATACGCTTGCTGGTGGTACTGGTGCAATATTAGAAGTAATAAAGGGATTTGAAAAAAATCCAAAAGAAAAGAAAATTAAGTTAACGGAACTCTTGGCTATGCAATTATTAGATGCAATTAAAGATAATCAAGATGATACTCAGATACTATTCAGTCCGTATATTAATCACTTTGGCTTTGGTTTTGCCTTCTCTGATGATAAAAGAAGATTTTCTTCAGTTGTAGAATTTGTGACTAAGGGTGGAGATTTTGAACCAATAAAACCAGTTGTCACCTTGAATGAAAAACTACGAATTATGGGAAAAGTTAACCATCCTTATAAGTTTAAGGCAATATCAGTAGCATATTATGATGTTTCCAGATTAAACCTTGAAGACAGTGAAAATCTTGGATATTTTTCAAATGATTATTTGAAACCATATTTCCCACCTCAGGATTATATTGCATATAGTAATATTGCAAGAAGTAATTTTGTGAAGGTTTTAAAAGGAATTGGTGTAATTGGTGCTATTGGTGCGGCCCCCTTTACCGGTGGAGCTACTGCAATTTTGGCTCCTGCACTAATATCATCGATTCAGAATGGACCCCCAAAAGAAATACCTTTAAAAGGAGGAGTTAAAGTAAATAGCAAAGGGGAGTTTGCCAGTGAAGTAGAATTAAACTATCAGGGTAAAGGTGGGCTTTATTATATTAGTGTGTTAGCTGAGTTGTCTGGAGTTAGTTTTCCTATAGTTATTAGTCGTAGAACTGTGCGTGTAAATAGATTCTTACCCGCTGCATATAATCATGAAATAAACAATAAAAATGGAATTTGATAAAGAAAATAATTTGGATGATATTTATCCTACTCAGGCAGACTACTACATGCGTGAGTGTTTTGAACTTGCAAAGAATGCGCTGGGAAGGACTTCTCCAAACCCTATTGTTGGAGCAATTGTTATTGACAAAAACGGACTTCCTGTTGGTAAAGGTTATCATAAGGCTGCTGGCACAGAGCATGCTGAAGTAATCGCAATAAGAGAAGCAGGTGATAGGGCAAAAGATGGGATATTGATTGTAAATCTTGAACCCTGTTGCCATTTTGGAAGAACACCACCTTGTACAGATTTAATTGTTAAAAGTGGCATTAGTGAAGTTGTTTTTAGTTGTCTTGATGCTAATCCTCTAGTTAAAAATAAAAGTAAAGAATTCCTCTTGAAAAATAATATTAAGGTGTTCTCTAATGTATTAGAATCTGAAGGATTAGAACTTAACAAATTTTTCTTTAAGTGGATTAAAACAAAATTACCGTGGGTTACCTTGAAGCAGGCGCAAACACTTGATGGCAAAGTGGCATTATCTAATCAAAACAGTAAGTGGATTACTGGTGACTCTGCAAGGAAAGAAGTTCATAAGCTAAGAAATATTTATGATGCAATTTTGGTTGGAGCTAAAACAGTGGAAGTTGATAATCCTGAACTTAATGTAAGAGATATTAATAATTCAAGAAATCCTGCAAGAGTAATATTGGATTTAAATTTAATTACTAAACCTGAATCTAATGTTTATAAAAACAATGCTCCAATTTATTTGGTTACAAAAGCAAATCACTCTAAAGAGCTTTTGAGTGGTTACTTAAAATTTAATGGCGATTTAAATCTTATTCAGCTTCCTGAAGTAAGTTCTGGAAAAATTAATTTCAAGTCTTTATTTGAAGAACTTGGTAAGAAAAATATTTTAAGTGTATTAGTTGAGGCGGGACCTACTCTTGCTGGTGACCTTGTTTTAAATAAGATTTTGGATGAGTACATTTTGTTCATTGCTCCAAAAATCTTTGGTGATATAGAAGCTCTTTCAAGTATGAAAATAGCCCCTCTCTCAGAAATTAAAGATTCTTCAGAATTTAAGCTTTTTGATTACAATCTAATAGGTAATGACCTTATGCTTTCGCTTAGACCAGAAGTCATTTTTTGATAAATAAATTTGTGCCCTAATGTTACACATTTTTAAAGATAAATTATGTTGCTCTATAGATTTATGTTATTGAGTTATGATAATTGCATATTACGTTTACTGCTTTGACCACATTAATAGGGAGAATGATAAATGTTAGTTAAAAGATTTATTTTAGTAGCGCTAGTTTTAAGTTTTATTGTTTCTGAGCAAATAGCCCAGGCACAAGCTGCAAGGCAAAAAGATGCCTCAGTGGTGGCTGTTAATGAATTATCTGATATTGAAGGTGATGAGTGGGCTTATAAAGCAGTTCAGGAATTGGTGGAAAAATATGATGTTCTTGAAGGGTATCCAGATGGTACTTATAGAGGGAAGAAACCAACAACCAGGTTTGAATTAGCTGCTGCTGTTTATGATTTGGCTACATACTTTAGTGATGAAATATCCTTAGATCGTGATGATTTATCAAAGCTTGCAAAATTAATGGATGAATTTTCAAATGATATAAAAACGATACAGGGAAGAGTTGATCAATTAGAAACTAAAGTAACAGCCGTAGAATCAAAAACTAGCACTTTAGAAACAGAGACAAATGCATTAAAGGGACAATTAGCACAACACGCAGTAGAACTCCAAGAACATGAAAAGAGACTTGTATATTCTGAAAGAAGAAAAGGTTTTATTCTAGAAAGATTAGTTAAGGGTGTAGTGATTGATTTTAGAGATCTATCAAGGGGTATATTAAATACGGTTACATCACCGTTTGGAAAAAAACCTGCTGTAGCTACAAAGTAGTTTAATAGTTGAACTTAAATTTCCTTACTAATGTCAAATAATTCAATAGTTCAAATCTCTGATACACATCTTTTTGGAGATAAGAATCGAAAGATCAATGGTTCTAACTCGTATCAAAATCTGAAAGAGGTTATGAATCATCTACTGGCTTTAAAAAGAAAGCCAGATTTAATCATTGTCAGTGGAGATCTTTCGCAGGATTGTACTTTTGAGTCATATCAGCATCTTGCTAACTTGCTTAATACAAGTGGTATTAAATATTATCTTTTTCCAGGAAATCATGATGATGTGGATGTTATAAATAAAGTCTTTGATTTTAACTGGATTAAAAATAGAGTTGATTATTCTTTTGATTTTAATAAATGGTTTATTAATGTTATTGATACATCGGTGTACCCTGAAGTTGTTGGTGAACTGTCAGAAGATCAATTGAAAAATTTTGAAAAAAGCTTATCACAAAACAAAAATAAACCTACAATTGTTTTTATGCATCATCATCCATTACCTGTTGGTAGCAAATGGCTGGATAATTATATTTTGAACGATGCCGAAAAGTTTAACAGTATAGTTAAATTGAACCCTCAGATAAAAGCAGTTTTATTTGGTCATATACACCAGGTGTTTGAAAAAAATATAGATGGTAAATTCTATGGAAGTGCTCCAGCTTCTTGTTATCAGGTTCTACCAAAGGCAGAGATGTTTACTATTCAAAATCTCAATGCGGGATATAGGTCTATTGAGCTTGATGGAGATAAATTTAGTTCTAAGGTTGTTTGGATATAGTTGTTATTTAAAAATCGATAGTAATTTCTTTAGTAAAGAAACATTTTCTGTTTTATGATTTTGACTGGAAGCCTCTGAAAGTGATTCTCCGCAATGATGACAGCTTCCACAGATAAACTTTGATTCAATTATAGTTTGGCACCTGGGGCACTTTTGTTCTACAAAGTTTTCTTCAATATTGAATCCACAGTTAGGACAACTGATTGTATGACATTCACTCATAGAATTTGATATTAAGCCTTATGCACCTAATATTCTAGCAAGAATGCTACCCATGCTAATAGCCAAAATCATTGATGATATCCATATTCCAAGGGATATCTTCCAGCTCTGTTCCTTAGCCATTACAGCGACAGTTGCTATACAAGGTACAAATAAGGTTAAAACTACGCTAGCAACTGTTACCTGAGCTGCTGTCATAGATAGATCAGTTAATCCAAATGCTCCAAAATCTCTTCTTACCATTCCTAGAATAAAGGATAGAGAAACTTCCTCAGGAAGATGCAATAAATTCTTTGATATAGGTTTAAAAATAGCTATAGTCTTATCTAAGAAACCTGTTACCTGCATGACAGAAACAATAAATGCAGCTACAAAAAATGCTGGAATAGCTTCAGCCATAAAAAACATTACTTTTGTCTTTGCTTTATGAAATACATTTGAAATTCTTGGTAGTCGTAGAGGTGGTAAATCTATTAGTAGAGGAGTAGCTTTACCAGGTAAAAATTTATTCATTATGAATCCGGTGAAAACTAAAACTAAACCAATAACAGATAACCATATTAGCCAGTATCTGATTCCTCCTGCTTTTGCAAGTAAGGATTGAATTACACCAAGCTGGGCAGAGCACGGTATTGCAAAACCAAGTATAGTCATTGCAATTAATTTCTCTCTTTTAGTACTAAGTAACCTTGTGGTTACTGAAGCCATTGTGACACAACCAAGTCCTAGAATTAATGGGATTATTGCTCTGCCATTCATTCCTATCCTTGAGAGCAACCCATCTACTAAAACAGCAAGTCTGGGTAAGTACCCTGTGTCTTCTAATATTGCAAGTGCGGTATAAAAAGCAATTACAAGAGGTAAAAGTAATCCTAAAAGATAAGTAACAGTAAGCGTTAGAATTCCGTATTTGCCGGCAAGAATAGTACCAATGGCACTGAAGATATTATTTGAAAGAGTTGTTGAGGCAGGTTTCAAACCTGCCTTTACCTCAATATAATCACTGGGTCCAAAAAAATATTCTTTGTTATCAGTATTGATTTGTTTGAGCTGGTTGTAAGTATTTTTGTCTGCAGAAAATCCATGCGGAAAGCTGAATATTTGTTTTGAGCCATTCTTTTCTATTAATACTTGGACAGGGAAAAAGTATCCTGCCACTTCTTTAATAGTGGGCTCATAATAAGCAGTCATGATTTTTTTTTCAGTAATATTTATTAAATCTCCACCTACCCAGATTCCAAGAAACTGATATAAAAATAAGAATCCTATAAACAAGGCGAAAATTGTACCCCATATAGGATCGATTAATATATTTGAAATTTTTGTTAGTAATCTTTCTTTGTTGTCTTTTCTGGTTATAGTTTCAAGAATAATTTCATTTACATCTTTCCTTCTTTGACTGTAAAGTTCATTTCTCTTATTCCTGGGAGATGTTTTGTGCCTTTCTGCAATTATTAAATCTCCTTCAAGGAGTAAAAGAGCTTCTGCCTGATTTGTTACCTGTGGAAGTAAGTCTGTAAGCTCCTTTTGAAGAACAGGATCAATGTTTCCTTTTTTTGCCTTGTTGGTTAATAGAGCATTTTTTACCTCAGCCATTCCATGATTTGTTATTGCAATTGTTGGGTATACAGGTACACCTAATAGTTCACTTAATTTATTGAGATCGATATCCAGAGCAATTCCTTTTGCTTCATCCATTTGATTTATAGCTACAACCAATGGTTTACCCATATCAATCAGCTGTTTTGTTAGAAATAGATCTCTTTCAAGACTTATTGCAGATACAACGTTCAAAATTTCATCTGAGTATAAGATTACATCTCTGGCAACCTTCTCTTCATCATTAAAACTACTAACACCATAAATACCAGGAGTATCTTTTATTGATGTATCTTTGTTTAATGATGCAGAATTGATTTCTACGGTGGTTCCAGGATAATTGCTTACGTCTACGTATATGCTGCTTAAGTAATGAAAAAAAACAGACTTGCCAACATTTGGATTTCCTACAAGGACTATATGTTTTTGTGGTGTTTTTATTGAGTTTGGCATGATTCTGGAAAGGTGTTTGGATAGATAATTATAGCGTATACGCTATCATATTTAGTGAAATCAATTCCTGTGCTCTAATGGATTATAGGTTCTTTTTGATTGATTCGACAAGATTATAAAATCAAAAGGATCGGCCGAGGAAAGTGTAAACTTATTTTGCGCTTTATAAAAAATGATTGAACATGTTTCAGTAGAAGAATTTAAAACCATTTTTGATAGCAAAACCAGTTTTCATATTGTTGATGTTCGTGAGGTTTACGAGTATGATTCGGTACGTATTCCTAATTCAACATTAGTGCCGTTATCGGCTTTTAATGAAAACATAAATCTCATTGATAAGAATTCTTCAAATTATTTTCTCTGTGGAATAGGTAAGCGTGCCCTTAAAGCTGCTGAATACTTAAATACACTTGGATATAAAAATTTATATGTAATTGATGGTGGCATAAAAGCCTGGATAGAAGCAGGACATCCTGTAGAGTGTGGTTAATTAATTTGTTAGTCTTGGAAGTGCTATAGCATTATATCTTCTTAGAAGTGGTGATTGATCAGTAAAAGTACTTTGTTTTCTTTCAAGAGTTTCTAAAAAATCTGTAGGGAGCAACTTGTGTAAATTATCTTTTGGGTTTCGCAGCATTGTTTCTAAGCTTCCTAATATAGCTCTCTCTTCTTCCGGTGAATTGAAATGTTTGCTACTTTTGGTCTTAGCTATAAAATCTCTAATTGCTTTATCCTGGTGTGAGGGATTTTGCAGAGATCTTTGTGTCTCTTCAAACGAAGTAAATGTGCCTATAAATCCTTCGCCATCTTTTTTATTGTCTCCATGACATCCAACGCAACTTAATAAGGAAACAGCATTAATAGTTCTTCCATTTCTTCCTATCGGATGTTCATCATTTTCATCTTTAGTAGGATAAATATGAAAATTAGTTAGCTTGGAAGTCTTTTCATCTAACTCTGCAGCAAATGTAGTACCAAAGAATCCAATATCTAAATGATTATTGTCATAATTTTTCTTTCTCCCTTTTAATTGTTCAGGAGTTGGTGCTACATCATATTCGATAAGAGTACGCATTACATCTGGAACTATTTTCCTTTTATCGTTGAAAAAAATATCTTCAGGGAATTCAAGTTTTTTTGTTCTTTCGTTGTAATCTAAGAACAGGATAGTACTTATGTTCAGTTCTCCAACCTTCTTTCTTAGTACTAAACGTAGTCCTCTGCCAAAGTCATTGCTGCTACTAAATTCTCCAAGCTTTGTATGTTCAGCTACTATAACTTGGTCTGGACCTTCCAGGAAAACCTTATTCCATAATAATGGAAAAACCTCTGGTTCCAGTCTTTTGCTTAATAGCATTTGTCCATCTATAGCTTTGCCATTTGAGTCATAAACAAATTTATCCAATTTGTCTAATGTGTCAAGTAAATGTCCGCTAAAGAGGTTCTTTTCAAGGTGAGCAAATTCTTTTTCAAACTCAACATCTCTTTTATTTGTTGGATCAGGTGGCAGTAATAGTTGATTTTGAACAACTTGATTTAAAATGTCCCCCTCTGGTTTATCGGGTTTTGAGTCTTTGCACCCCCCAATCAAAATCAATAAAAATGCCATTAATTTATAGAATCTGTTATCTAAACTTGAAGTCGAGCTTTTATCTGCTCTTTCTAAAGCAGGGTGTGTGTCTTTCTCGGGTGGCCTAATTTCCCTTTTTACAGTTGGAGTGGAAATACCTACTGTTGAAGGAGTTAGCTTCGTTGTAATCATATTGAATGTTTAATTGTATTGTTTAAATGATATCACCTGAATTGTATAAAATCTATAGTTGTTTTGATAAAATAATTACTTAAGGAAAATATGAAGCTTATTACATTTACAAAAGGGAATCCAGAAGAACATTTTCTAGGTGTGTTAGTAAATGATCAGGTTATGGATCTAAATCTAGCATCAAAAAATAAACTTCCAAGTGACATGTTGTCATTTATACAAGGTGGAGAAAAATATCTTAATTTGGCAAGAGAACTTGTTTTAAACCCTCTACTAGAGGCTTTATATCAGGTTAAGAAAGTTAATATTAAAGCTCCTCTTTTAAATCCTCCTTCGTTAAAGGATTTCTTTGCGTTTGAAGAACATGCACTTGCTGGAGCAAAAAGAAGAGGTGAAGATCTTCCAAAGGAATGGTATGAAATACCAGCATATTATAAGGGAAATCACAGGCAGATTTTGGGACCTAATGATGAAATCCCATGGCCTTCATATACAAGGAAATTAGATTTTGAATCTGAAATTGCTTGTGTTATCTCAAAAAAAGGAACAAATCTTTCTGAGGAAGAAGCAAAAGATTATATATTTGGTTATATGATTTTTAATGATATGTCAGCAAGGGATATTCAAAAGAAGGAAATGGCTCTAAGAATGGGTCCGGCAAAAGGAAAAGACTTTGCAAATGTGTTTGGTCCATATCTGGTTACAAAAGATGAAGTTGATCCTAAAAAAGACTTTTTGATAAAAGTAAAAGTAAATGGAGAAGTTTGGTCAGAAGGACATTTCAAAGATCAATACTGGGGATTTCCGCTTATGCTTTCATATATCTCTCAAGAAGAAACCGTATATCCTGGTGATATATTAGGTTCAGGTACTTTTTATAAAGGATGTGGATTGGACTTGGATAGGTGGATTAAGCCTGGAGATATATTAGAGTTAGAAGTTCAGTCTTTAGGAGTATTGAAAAATATTGTTGGTAATCCTAAAGTGAGTAAAGAGTTAAACTATAGAAAAAATAAAGTTGCAGTAGAGTAAATTTCATATGGCGGTAATTGTAAAAAAAGGAAATATTCCAGCTACACCACATACTGAATTTTATGCTATTCCAAACGTCCTAGCTTTAGAAGAGATTCATGGTTCAATAGGGTTTAATGGACCATATACCAGAAAACTTCATGTTAGATCCTATCCTACAGAGCAATCTAAGCTTCCTCAAGCTGCAGACTTTTCCCTAATCACAAAAACTATTGCAGATATACCTTTGCAGCCCTATCATATTTTGACTCAGAAGATTCCTTTTGAAAAAGATTTTGTTAGAAGCAGAAAGCCTTTGTTAGTTGGATCTAAAACTGTTCTTTCTGTTTCAAAGCCTAAATTAAATTTGAAAGAGAATGAGTTCTTTAGAAATGGTGAGAGACATGAATTGATTTATGTCCAGGATGGAATTGGGGTCTTGAAAACTGAGTATGGTGAGTTGGAAATCAGAAAAGGACTTTATTTAGTTATCCCAAAAGGAACCATTTACAAAATAGACTTAACCTCTTCAGAAGCTTTTTTCCTTATAGTAGAATCCCAGTTCCCTATTACTTTTCCCCCTCACTATATGAATAAAGATGGGCAAGCTACTTTAATGGCTCCTATTGTAGAAACTGAAATTGAAATACCAAAATTTGTTGAGCCCCTTGATAAACAAGGAGAATATGTTCTCTATATTAAGCACAATGGAGGTAATGTTACTGCTGTTACTTTAAGTCATCATCCATTTGATATTTCAGGATGGGAAGGAGCTCTTTATCCTTTTGGTTTTCACATAGATAATCATCATGGTATATCTAGAGAAATTCATACAGCTCCGCCAATGAGGCAGACTTTTCAGTCTGGCGATGGTAATTCATGTGGTTTTTCTGTCTGTTCATTTAAAGCTCAGATGGAAGGCTGGAATCCAAAGGATATTCCGGCTCCTTATGCTCATTCAAATGTTGATTCGGATGAAATTTTATTTTTTGCTAGCTCCACATATACTGCCCGTGAAGGTGTCATAGGAGCTGGTTCCGTTACTTTTCACCCCGCCTCATTGCCACATAGTCCTCATGGTGATGCAGCTGCAAAATCCATGAAAGAAAGAGCAAAAGTAAATAATATGCTTGGAATCATGGTTGATACATTTTTTGAAGATTTACTAGTGACAGATATTGGTTATGAATATCGGGATAAAGAATATGCTTTGAGTTGGTATAAGGCAGCAAATCTTTTAGCAAATAAATAAGGGGAATTAAATATATGCCAAGTAAGAAATATCCATTTTTAAATTTTCATGTTGATCATATGGCAATGCATACAGAACCAGGCATGTATAGTGCTGCATATATCTTTTACAGAGTTATTTTTGGAGTTTCAAAAGAAGATGTGATTTATGAAAAACGGCTTGAGTGGGAAAAGGGTCAAGGTGAAGAATCCATGACCTATGCAGTTTGTATTGGTAGAAATAAAGCTGCTGAAGGATCTCTTCAAAATACTATGATTGCAATGATTCAGCCATCAGAGCCAAAATCAAGACCATCACACTCCAGAAAACTATTAACAGATCATTCTTCGAGTGCTTTTTGGCAGCATATTGCTTTAAGGACAAGTGATCTTTTAGAATTTCATAAATATGCTGTTGAAAGAGGAGTTAATTTTATTACCCCTATTATGAAAGATGATGATGATGACTTGATTCAGGTTTTTAGTGGCGAATGGTATATACCAGGGAGTAAACCGAGTGGTACCTTTTTTGAGTTTGTGCAAAGAGAAATTAATCCTGCCCTTTTAAAAAAGATAGAAGAACATAATAGAGAATCATGGTTTAGAGATAAAACATTCTTAGGTTTATATGAAGAAAAAGAGAAAGAATATCAAAGTGGTGAAATTAAACCTTTTGTAGATCCTGAATTATTTGACAAAGTTAACTCTCTAATTAAGGGCAAAAAATTCTGGGAAATTACAGAAAGTGATATAGGCAATGCAGAAAAAGCAATGATAGAATATGCAAAATTCAGATCACAAGCTAAAGTAGCGAAGTGATCTTTATCCTAGTCTTTTTCTCGTTTCATCGAGCCCTAACCAAAAGGTATAAATAGCTTCCAATGCAGTTTTGCCGGCTTTGAGATATTTTTCTTCATCAAAGTCAGGTTCACTAAATGTCTCTTCTAATTCTTTCCAGACACTTACACCATGTCCTGCTTCTGTTTCAAAATGATACTTGAAAAATCCTAATGGTACAGAGGACAAAGCCTTAGGAAGTCTATGCTTTTGATTGTAGGATTCTAATCCTACTACAAGCTCGTCCCAAAAATTATTTGACTCTTCTTCTTTTGTTTCGCCTATTCCAAAAGCTGCCCATGTTTCAATTGCAAAGCTTGCGCCAGCTCCTACAATTCCATCTAAGCTTCCATAAGTTTGATCCAATCCTTCTAAAAACTTGTGTGTATGTTTGGTTCCAGATCCCCACCTTCCAATTATTTTAGGAGAAATGTCAAGTGTTTCTGCCATCTTTCTAAGCCAATTTAAGTGAGCATTTGGAGTGGTAAATTTTTGACCTTCTATGCTTCCGGTTTTTACATTCATTCCTACGCCACATTCGTTTAAAAGAATAGCTCTAGCAGCTTCTTCCCCTTCTATTGTGGATGCGTATACCATTCGTTTACATTGAACGACAATGAAATGATTAGAAAAAACTGAAAACTGAATAATTAAATCTTTTATTTGTTCAGTATTTGCTTCACCTTTTTTAAACCATTTTGTGTATGGATTATTAACAATCACTTGATGTTGAAAAAACTCTTTTTTGATTCTTTCTTTTAGTAAATTAAAATCTTTCATTTTCTTTTCTTTTCCGCTTTTTAATTTACCATTATAAATCTCTGTTTTTAATGAAGAAGTCATAAAACCTCCTTGTTCTTAGACTAAATATATTAATTGATAAATATTATATCTAAAAGTTAATCCAAGGAGTGTTAACAATTCATTGTAAATAAAAATAGTCTGACTTATATTTGAATTTCTAGTGTCTTTGAAGTAGATACAAAATGGGTTATATTTCCGTTTTTATCTTTAATTGGGCTAATTGTTTTATCGCAGCTAAAGAATTCCCCATTTTTTGTTTTATTTATCACTTCCCCATGAAATGTTTCACCATTACAAATTCTTCCCCAAACCTCATCGTAGAACTTTTGATCATTTTTGCTTGAAATAAGTTTTCTGATAGTTTTTCCAATGGATTCTTCTGTTGTGTAACCAGTTACTTTTTCAAAGGCAGGATTAACATATTCAATTACTCCTTCTTTAGTCGTGACTACAACTTGATCTGAGGTTTGAGAAACTGCAATTTTAAGTGTATTGATTTCTTCTTCTAAGTGTTTCTCTTTGCTTATGTCATTAGATACAAGTAATATCTTTTCTATTTGTTCTTCTTTGTTTTTTAAAGCATAGAAAGTCCCTCTTATATCAAGGTAATTTCTATTATTATCTAACAGTTTATATTCTGCGGATTGTTGATTTCCGGAATTAACAATTCCTTTGAAAATATCTCTAACTTTTTCTTTGTCTGATGAGTGTATAGAGTTAAAAATACTGGTATTGTTTGAGTTCTCATCAGTATTTAACAATTTAGTCAACGGAAGATTCTTGTATAAATACTTTCCTTCCAGATCAATTACTGAAATGTAATCGTCATCTTTATTTAAAAGTGTTTTTAATATGTTTAAAGTTTCTTCGTTTGTGAAAATCATTTTTGTAATCCCTCTTTGTTTTTTTTTAGACATGGAAACAGATCTTATTACTAGAATATTCGGATGATTATAAGTTAACTTTTGAAATTCTCTTTTAGATTTCGTAGGGGTACCCCTGATTAGAAATATGTGTATTAAAAGGTTAAATTGTTGGGTATTTATTCATTGTTAGCCCTATATTTAGGTGTACTATTATTAGAACATTTTCTTACAAATTTCAACTTGTAATTTCTGTACTTATTACGCTGTCAACTTTGAGTGTTGTGTCAGCTGTTAATGCAGAGTTGTTAAATATTGGTAAGTCAAAAGATAGAATTATTAATATTGATCAAAATCTAAATCTACTTCCAATATTCAAATATGACAGATATGACATTGAGCTAAATCAAAAGTCGGCTATTGAGATAATTCTTAAACCAGATTCAAAGATTGTAGATGTAGAGGTTATTGATGCTTCAAGTTCAGATTTGTCTGTAGACCAGGCTACAGCTATAATAAAAGGCTTAAAAATATTTGGTTTTTCTAAAGCACAAAAAAAT
>JAHFBE010000029.1 GCA_023250205.1 Candidatus Melainabacteria bacterium
GGATTCTATGACCCATTTTTAAACTACCGATAACCTGCTCTAAATGTGCAATACGAAATCTATCTTCAGTCCCAAGAATATTTTCTGCGGTTAAAATTGCAGTCTTTTTATCCTTTAAATTTATCGAACCATCTTTCAATTTTCCAACTCTAATCTTTGGTCCCTGAAGATCAAGCAAAACACCGATTTCTGTCTTGATTTTTTGCGAATAACTTCGAATATGCTTAACTACTTTTTCTCTAGTAGGCAAATCACTGTGAGAGCAATTAATTCTAAAAACATTAGTGCCTGCATCAATTAAACCATTAATAATCTCTGGCTCCTGGGAGACAGGACCAATTGTAGAAATTATTTTTGTTAGTCTTGAAGCAGGCACTGGATAAAATTAACTTTCAAGCATCATTTTTTTAATCTGTGAAGCAATTTTTAGAGCATCTGAGTGCTCTCTTTGCCACATATTTCTTCCAAAGATTAATCCTGTTGCACCATTATTCATTGCAGCTTTTGCTTTATGGATTAAATCCTGATCACTTTCTTTACTACCACCAGAGAATAAAACCATTGTTCTACCAGCAGCATGAACTACTTTTGCAATAGATTCTTCATAAGAAAGTTTTATTGTATTGTAAGGTTTTGGTAGCTTATCTAATTTAGATTCATCAATATGTGGAACATTGATTTTTACAATGTCTGCTCCAAATTCACAAGCTAATCTTGCCGCATAATCAATTGCATACAAGCTATCTTTTCCACCTTTTGCTTCAATTGCTGAGCCTCTTGGATAAGACCAAACAACAAGTGGCATTCCATATTTTTCACAGTCATATCTGACTTCCATTAATTGTCTTATGTCTCTATCTTGAGATGGAGAACCAGCATACAGAGTATATCCAACAGCATCAGCACCAAGTCTTACTGCATCTTCTACGCATGCTGTAAGTGGAGAAAAAGAATTATCATCTGGCGGAATATTTGTTTTTCCGTTAATTTTTAATAGGAGAGGGATTCTACCTACATATTTCCTGGAATATTTTTGAGCTAAACCTATGTGCAAAGCAATTGCTGAGTAACCACCTTCAAGAGCCAATTTATATTGAAATTCTGGATCTTCACTCGGAGGATTAACAAAGAAGTTTAAAGGTCCATGTTCAATACCTTGGTCAATCGGAAGAATCATCAATGTTCCATTTCCTGGACCATGTTCATATAACATTCTGTACAATCTGGTCTTCTTACCAATTGAAATATCTAAATCATCCAATTTAGGTCTTGTTACTTTCATTTTAAATCCGCCCTTTGCTTCTACTTTATCTGCTACTGTCATACATCCCCCAATTAACATATAATTTTCTGTACACAAAAAAATGCTTTACTAAATATCAATTCCTCATTGAACAGAATTATTATATCTTATTAAGGCAAAACAATTTTTTAAAGTTAAAATAATAAGGTTGATTAAAAATACATAAGAGGAAAACTATGAATAAAATAATAATAAATTTAATTGTTTTTACAGCATTTATAGTTAACTCAACACTAACTGTTAATGCAGCGATACCAATTAACTCTGACACCATTGCTAATATTGCAGAACAAGTAAGTAAATCAGTAGTGAATATAGATACATCTAGAGAAATAAAAGATAACGAACAAAGTAAGAAAAATCTTAATCTTGGCGGAATTGAAAGAACAATACCTGAGCCAGAATTTTCTCCACCAGCCGGGACTGGTTCAGGAATCATTATCAAACCCAATGGATACATACTCACAAATTATCATGTAGTGAAAAATGCAGACAAAATTACAATTACATCAAAGGATGAAAAAAAATATACAGGGGAATTAATTGCACATGATTCATACAGTGATTTAGCTATTGTAAAGATAGACGCAAAGAATCTTCCAGTAGCTAAACTAGGGACTACAAAAAATTTAAGACCTGGTGACTGGGTCATTGCAATTGGTTCACCACTTGGACTTGGACATACAGTAACTCATGGAATCATCAGTGCTCTATCAAGGCACGTTGGTGTAACTTTTGGTGCAGCTCAAGGAGCATTTAAATATATTCAAACAGATGCTGCAATTAATCCAGGAAACTCAGGTGGTCCACTTTTAAATCTACAAAGTGAAGTAATTGGAATTAATACATTTATAATTGGAAGAAATGCTCAAAATTTAAATTTCGCAATTCCTGCAGATTATGCAAAATCAGTTGCAGATGATTTAATTGCACATGGTTCAATACCACATCCTTATTTAGGAATGAAAATGTCCTTATTGGAAGAGTCTAAATTAAAAGCAGAGGGACTACCTGAAAATACACAAGGCATCTATGTCGTAGAGGTAGTAACTGGAAGTCCTGCAGAAAAAGACGGCATCCAAGCTGGAGATATTATTCAAGAAGTCGATAGTGAAGATATTAACGATCCAAGAAAAATTGCTGAGATCGTAAGGAATAAAAAAGTAGGCAATAAATTACACTTTAAAATATTAAGGAATAAAAAGATTGAGATCATCTCAGTAACAATAGGAACTTTACCTGATGATGAGGTTTTAATTGATCAACCATAAGAAGAATTATAATTGTTCAAGTCTTTTCAATTGATAGTTCATAACGTCATTGCGAGGAGCAACTTTTAGTTGCGACGAAGAAATCTCAAGAACATTAGGAGATTGCCGCGTCGGCTCTTTTAGAGCCTCCTCGCAATGACATGAATAGTTACATCAATTATTATAAGAACTGTGAATGTTTTAAAATTTCACCACACTTACACTTTGTTCTTTCAGCAGGAATAATACTAATAAGTTTAAAAAGAACCTTTCTAAGCTTGTCAAGATTTTCCTGAAAAACAAGCATAACTTCATTATGACTAACTGGAGGGACATCACCCACTAGCCCAGAATCATAATCAGTTGCCAGTGCAATGTTAGCGACACACATTTCAAGTTCTTTTGCTAAATGTGCCTCTGGGTATTGAGTCATGTTTATAGTAGACCAACCCATTGAGGTAAACCACTTAGATTCAGACTTAGTACTGAACCTTGGACCCTGGATAACAACCACAGTGCCTGTCTTATGGCAAGAGACCTTGCAATCCTCTGTAGCTTTAATTGCCAGTTCTCTCATTTCTTGACAGTATGGATCTGCCGCACTTACGTGAGTAGCAATAGGACCATCATAAAATGTATCAATTCTTCCATTAGTTCTATCAATATATTGATCACTAATTACAAAATCTCCCGGCTTAATGTTTTTTTGTAAGCTGCCAGCAGCACATGGGCTTATAATCCTTGTAATTCCAAGTTCTTTCATAGCCCAAAGATTTGCCCTGTAATTAATTTTATGTGGTGGTATAGAATGCTTTCTACCATGACGTGGCAAAAATGCAACTTTTTTTCCTTCTACTTCTCCTAGAAACAAATTATCTGAAGGATCTCCATAAGGAGTTTTTATCTGAACTTCTTCAATCTTATCTAAAAAATTGTAAAAACCTGAACCACCAAAGATACCAATATCCGCTTTTTTATTTGACATAATTTTTCCCTTATTATCTTGTTCTTTCGAGAATCAAATCGATATGTCATTGCGAGCGAAGCGAAGCAATCTCTGTTGACCGAAATTAAATTACACTCAAGCCTCTAAAACCTTTGATTTTCATGAGATTGCTTCGTCGCTTTGCTCCTCGCAATGACATAGAGCTCTTACTTCCATTCTAAGCTTTAAAATTATAATCAATAGTTTATTTTTTTTCTTGAAATATACTATTTGTTCTTCACAACTTGTTTGCTTGATTTCAATTCATATATGTTCATATGTTCAAAGTCAGAAAGCCCCAATATGTTACACATCAAACCAACAAATGCCCTTAGCTTTTTCTTCCAGGATAACGAACAAAAAACAAACTGTAAACGATGCATAAACCATGCAACAATACCGTCAATGCAAATATTTTTAAACTCTAACAAAGAATTTCTGTACCCAAGAGATATAAATTCCATCTGCAAATCAGGCTTAAAGGGTTTCATTGTCAAATTATTTATTTTCGCTGCAATATTTAAAGCGCATACTTTAGCCTGAGTTTTATAGAAAAGATTTGTTTTCTGAATACCTTCCCCAAGATCAAGGGAATTAGCAAGTTCACCTATCATAAAGACATCATCAAATGATTCTATTTTCATATAGAGATCAACATTGCAAGACTTGAATGATTTGTTTGAATTAAAAATTGTGTCTAACAAAGAAGAGTAACTATTAATCTGGGTCAGAATAGTAATTCCCGAGGGAATTTTATCTTTATCACTAAAATCGATTTGTTCGCTATCAATTTTAACAACCTTCGATTTTGTGTGTAATGTTATATTCTTTTTATTTAAGTTATATAAAAGCTTATTGTTGTAATAAGGATTTTTGTTTAAAGCCAGAAGATCATTTTCATCTATTAAATTAAATTTTAAAGACGATTTTTTAATTTCAGGGTAATAGTGTTTTAATAGCCTTGTCACAAAATCACTTATTGAACAAATCAGTTGAATACCTTGCCTGTCAGAGCCAATAACAGAAAAGGAAAGAAGAGATTGTTTTGCTTCTTCATCATTTTCAAACACAGATTTCTCAAGATTACTAAGAATTTTAGTTCTTAGTTTTAAAACATCACTAAGATTTTTTACTATAGAATAATCACCTTTACTTTTACCTGAAATCTCTTCAAACACATCATTTTCAGGAGCAAGAATCAAATACTGGTAATTAATAACCCCTTTTGAGGTCAAGAGAGTTTTTGCTTGAAAATCAATATTAGTTATATCAGCTTCTAAATAAGAGACTCCGGGTCTTAAAAAAACTACACCTCTAAACCATTGACATGTATCTTCCAGGCTACAGGAGTCACAAAGATACTGGCTAAGCAATTCATTATTAATATAATGATTTTTTCCTGAAATCAATAAAAGATCATACGGCTCTCTAAGAGTGACTAAAGCACTTTCTAGATAATTAAAAACAGCTGCTGCACTATAACTATTGCCAACAACTACAATTTTGGGACTTGCCATAATTCATATATTTTACACAATAACTATTAGTACTTACAGGAATAAGATGTTAAATTCTCATTAAAGTATGAATTCTTCAATTTATATTGTAATCAAATCAAGATTTATTCCAAGTTTTGACTCTTTTATAAATCTTAGATAAAACTGGATCAAATCATTTGACCTAGATAGAGTGATTAAATCAATTTGCTTTATCTTTTGCTTCATTGACCAATTCATTGAAACATTAAGCATTGTAGATGCAAGGTCTTGTCTTCTGTATTGTGGTTTTGTATAAATATCTTCAATAACACCTTTCAATACTAAATTTGAAGATGGAATTGTAATTGCCTGAAGGTATAAAAATCCTTTTATTTCTTCACTGCCTTTATTATGAGCAACTAAAAGAAGATTGTGCGGCTTCTCCATTTTTCTTTTAACAAATGCTCGCCAATCTTTTCCTTCTGGTAAGAAATTGTATCTTTCTGGCGCATACATTTGCTGTATACAAGCAAGGTTTGCCCAAAGCTCT
Source organism: Candidatus Melainabacteria bacterium (assembly GCA_023250205.1). Classification (GTDB taxonomy): domain Bacteria; phylum Cyanobacteriota; class Vampirovibrionia; order 2-02-FULL-35-15; family 2-02-FULL-35-15; genus 2-02-FULL-35-15. The sequence continues at coordinate 5,567 of JAHFBE010000029.1, forward strand.
GCAATTTCCTTGACATGGGAATCATTTGCAGTACAAACAATAAGATCTCCATCAACAAAAGAAACTTCATTATCTAAATCATTTATATTTTTCAAGTTAGCCAATTCATCACCAGAACTCGGCTCTTTTTTTGTAGTACTATCTGTAAAATTCTTTTCTAAGTCCATTTATTTAACCTCTCTATAACTTTCTGTTTTATTTGACGAATATTATTTATCGATTCCAACTATATAAAGTTAAGACCTTAACCTTTTTGACCTTCATTAAAAATATTTCATTTTTAAGCTTCATAAATTGAAGTAAAAAAATAAAAACAGATGCTTATAAAAAGATAACCTCCTATTGTTATGAGGAGGTTATCAATTGGTTTATATTAAGTTATACGACTGGAACTTATTTACCAAGCGTTTTTTGGCCTGGGGTCCATCCAACTGGGCAAAGCTCACCTGTTTGAAATGCACTCAATACACGTAATGTTTCTTCAACACTTCTTCCAACTTGAAGATCGTGCATTGTTGCTGCTCTTACTTTACCTTCTGGATCAATAACAAATGTACCTCTCAATGAAATACCCTTTTCTTCTAAGAGAATTCCATAGTCCTGGCTTATTTTCTTTGTGATATCAGAAATTAACGGGAAGTTTAATTTACCTAAACCACCTTGTTCACACCAACCCTTATGTGAGTAAACGCTATCAATACTTCCACCAATGAGTTGTGCATTGAGTTTTTTAAACTCATCAGTCTTTTTATTAAATTCCAAGATTTCTGTAGGGCATACAAAAGTAAAATCTAATGGATAAAAGAATAATACTACCCATTTACCTTTATAATCTGCCAAAGAAATTTCTTTTACTTGTCCATCTATATATGATGATGCTTTGAAATTTGGTGCCATTTGACCTACTAAAGGTCCAGAACATCCATGCATAGAAGAACCATTCTTACTTACTATTTTTTCTGTCATTGTTGCCACGTTGAGCCTCCTTTATAAATCTTAAAAACTTTCTAGGTACTATAAGATTTTACAGCCTTTAAATAGAACCTGCATGTATTACAGTATTGAACTAGTTTAATAAAGACAAATCTACTCCTAATCCAGCTTCAAATGAAGGAATAATTCTATTATTTTCAAATAACAAACCTGAAAAAGGATCATTCTCTAAAAGTATATGTCCATCTAAATCAACATAATCTGTCATCGGTGACAAACTGGCAGCAGCAGAAATTCCACATGAAGATTCAATCATACATCCAATCATTATTTTTAAGTTATAAGATCTTGCCAAATTAATCATATTCAAAGCTTCAATAATACTCCCACTCTTCATAAGTTTGATATTAATTCCATGAACCTTTCCAGCCAAAGATTCAACATCTCTACTATTCATACAATCTTCATCTACAAAAATAGGAATAGGTGATTTTTCATATATTTCAGAAAGTAATTTCACACTTCCTTTTGGTAATGGCTGCTCAAGAATCTCAACCTTATACATAGGCAAAACATCTATCATTTTTTTTGTAGTTTCAAGATCCCAGCCACCATTCACATCAACCCTTAAAATACAAGGGTATTCTTTCGTAATTTCATTTATTTTCTTTAGGATGTTTAAATCTTGTTCATATCCATGTCCTAGCTTTACCTTTAAAACTCTGCATCCCTTCAACAAAGCCTCTTTTGCTTTTTGTTCTATCATCAGCAAGCTGTCAAGCCCAATCGTATAGGAGGTTGGAGGGATATCCTGGTAACCATTTTCGCTAACAAGAAATGGATCATCTTCCTGAAAGAAATACTGATACAGAGATTTATTATTTATTTTTCCAATCAAATCCCAAAATGCTATTTCTAAAGCCACTCTTGCAGAAGGAGCAGATAATCGAAAAACATTTGCTGAAAAATAATCAAGATCATCTTTTAACTTATGGATATTAGTAATATATTCTTCCGCTGATTTATCTCTTATAAAATCATTTACAAACTTAGTAACAGTGTTTTGATCTTCTCCATAATAGGTAGATGGTGCAGCTTCTCCATAAGCAACAATATCTCCAAAATGCAAAGTAATTAAAACGTTTTTTGCACATGTAATAGAGCCACGTGATATTCCAAAAGGATGTTTTAATTTTAAGTTTAATGGTCTAACTTGTAGCTTTATCTTACTCATTTTTTATAGCTTCAGACAAGCTGAAGCTTCCCTTATTAACTCTAAACGCTGGTTCGGATTTGCCAAATAAATCGTCAAATCCTTCATCTACAAAAGCGTTAAATTTTATCTTAATGCACAAAACAATTTCTCTCCACAATTTCGAACAACATCATCTGCAACTAATCCAGTTTCATCTTCAGCTTTCTTTATAGCATCATTTGCTTGATCATTAGTAAGACCTAAAGTATTCAATGCTATTCCTGCTACTTTAGCTTTTCTTAGTGGAAGTGAAACTGTTTCATAGATTTTAACAAATTGGTTGAATGACTCTATTTCTACTTTAGTATTTCTTAAGTATTTATTACCAGCTTTGTGACAAAGTATTAGTTTATGGGGCAGTGAACCATGATATAAAGCCAAAGTAACACCAGACCATGCGGGATGGAGTATAGAACCCTGACCTTCAACAAAAGCAAAATCACATTTTTTCTTTGAAACTTTTACTAATTGTTGCTCTATAGCTCCTGCCATAAAATCACCAATAATTGCATCTATTGGAATTCCATCTCCGCTTATCATCATCCCTGTTTGTCCAGTAGCAACAAACTCAGCACTAAATTTATTTTTTCTTGCAGCCTTAGCTAACTCTAATGACACAGTCATTTTGCCAACAGCAGCATCAGTCCCCACAGTAAGAACAACTTGCATTGGAAGATCAAGTAATTTTGCATTTGCTACAAGAAGATCACCCCTATACTTTCTAACATCCCAAATAAAAACTTTTTGTTTACTCGCCAATTCTTTTAATGCAAGAATATTTTCTAAAAAATCATGGAGTCCATTTACAATGTTTAGATTTAATTTGATTGCGGTTTTAATATCTGAAATCCATTCCTGAGGAAGCTTTCCACCTGGTGGGGCTATCCCTACAAGTAAAACATCTGCATCCGCTCTGTGCTTTTTAGCAGCTTCAACAGAATCAAATATAGGTATCTTAGGCAAATCATTTACAACATCAGAAGCTGTTTTTCCTGCTAATTGTCTATCAACAATACCTACAGTCTCACAAAGTCCATATCTAATAAACCCAATACCGGTTTTTGCAGACTCGCCACCAAAACTATCCTGTGCATAAATGATTACTTTGTTTGAATTCATTAACATAAATATTAAAAGAAAATAAACTATTAATTTAAAATTAAATTACCTTAAAAAACAATAACATTCCTTATCTCTTAACTTATCTACACAGATTATGAATTATATTATTACTACTTAAATAATAAAAGAGTATTTAAGAAATTTAATATAAATCAATGATTTTACTTATAACAACAAATGTCAGCTCTGCTGTTAATTGGTGGCTTAGACCCACTGGCTGTGGAATAAATGAGCCAACCCGAGAGCAGTTATTAGATTGGCACACTGAAAAACCTAGGAAAATAACAGAAGCTGTAAACCCATTAGTAATTACTGGACTTGCCGAAATTGGAGCAGCAATAGGACTTGAATTTTTATCAGACAGTAAAAACATAAGATTACTTTCAGTACTATTAGGACTTAAAGGGCTTATTTTAAATATTATCGGCGGCTCTCATGCATATGATTTAGTTTCCGAAGCAAAGAGTAAAAAGCTTACTGATTCAACAAGTACAACGAAAGGAAGCATTGGTCCTGTACATAACCCAGAAGAAACAGAGAGTGAAATAGACACAGAAGGACCTGTCAAATTAAAGATTCATTCAGATAAAGAGCTTACCAATGCTGAGGTTTTATCTGAAATATTAAATACCATTGAAAGACCTAAAGAAGAGGAAAATAATTTTAATGCTACAGAAATAGCAGCAAAGATTCAACAAATAAGAAATGAGTTAGACACTGACATAACTCTTTCCCCAATTAAAGATATGTTATCCATTCTTAGAAGAGCACCAATTTCTACAAATGATAAGAAAAAACACCAAATCAACTTATTTAATTTAGGAAAAGAGCTACCAGAGCAAATACTAATTCAAGCTTTGTCAGATAAAGATGAGAGCCTAAACAACTGGGCTTTATTATGTCTCTTAGCCAGAGAACTAACAACAAAAACAGAAAATAGAATTATCGAAACTATATTAAATGAAAATCCTTTATTAATCAAAACACTAGCGATTTTCAAAGATTTGACTGGAGATGATCAAATAGAAATCTCTCAAAGAGCAGCAAAATTATATAAAGGCTTTATTGTAAAACTCAAAACAGCTTAAAGAAAAATCCACCATTTATTCATTCTAAATAATAAAAAATGGGCACTAAATTTATTAGCACCCATTTTAACTATTGCAAATAACAAGATTTAAACAAACTCTTGTTAAATTTTGAAATTAAGCTTCTGGTTGAGGCTTAATTTTTGCAGCAATTTTTAGAACTAATATTTCTTTTGCTTGCTCATTAGCAGCCTTAATACTAGCTTCATCTGTTCCTTCTGCTATTCCTAAAGAAGATCTAACTTCTGAAGTTAATAATTCTTTTTCAGATGATTCAAATATTGCTTTTGCAGCTTCTATGTATACTCTTTGATCTTTAGCTTTCAAATCATTAGCTCTTGCAAATTTGACTATTGTTGCTAAAAATGGTTTAGCCTTATCAACAGCAGCATCAACAGCAGCATTAGCAACTGTTTGATTAACATTATTTGCTGCTTGTACAAGTGCTTTTAATGCAGGAACCCTAGCACTAGTATATGTATCAAGAAGTTCCTTAACTTTAGGACCTAACTCAGTTTTAGCCTTTTCATATTCAGCTTTTAAATCAATCTTATCTACATCAGAGCCTAATTCACGACCTGATGCAAAAGTTGTATAAGCAGCTAATCTAGCAACTGCTCTTTTTTGCCTTAAAGTCTGAGCATCATCAGAACCTTTAACCTCAGTAGTTTTAGCAACATAACTTTTTGCAGTTTGCTCTTTTACTACTTCAAGTTTCCCATTAACTACCTGTTGTAATTCACCTAACTCAGGTTCTCTTTCAAAATTTGTAACTCTATCAACTGCTCCAAATGCTTTTACCAAAGCCACATTATCTACTGTCATATATAATCCTCCTTAAATATTTATCTATTAAAATTAACAACTTAAAATTGTTTGTATACATCTTATCGAAGATTAAACAAATTTTATATAGGGAAAAATTAAATCAAAATTAAGCCTTGTCTTAACCTAATGCATATTTTAAGTTAACTTCATAAATATAAAAAATTTATGAAACTATTTTTATAAACATTTCAACAAGATCTGGTTCCCACTGTTTTTCTTTTCCATCTCTTAGCCTCTTAATAGCTTCATCAAAAGGCAAAGCTAGTCTATAAGGTCTATTGCTAGTCATTGCCTGATAAGCATCAACGATGCTAACTATTCTTGCACCAATTGGAATCTCTTCTTTCTTTAAACCATTTGGATAACCATTACCATCCCAAAATTCATGATGATATAAAACAAGATTTGCTACTTTTTCTAAAGGTTTAATTGGTTTTAAAATCTTTGCACCGATAACAGGATGTTTTTTCATCACATCAAATTCTTCTTTTGTTAGTTTTCCCTGTTTACATAAAATACTTTCAGGAATTCCAATCTTACCAATATCATGCATTGCAGCAGCAAGTCTAACCCACTCTATGTCCTGCAAATCAAGTGAAAGATTTTTAGCCAGAATATAGGCATACTCTGAGACACGATTACTGTGTCCTTCAGTATATGAATCTTTTGCATCTAGAGCTATTGCTAAACTTTGAATAGAGTCTAAAATGTCAGTGCTATAACTCCTTGCTTCCTTATAATCACTAATTTGCTTATTAATAGTATCAATCAAATCAGGACCAGTTTTAAAGTTTGTTTTCTTAAAAATAATTTCAGGTATTGCAAATGAAAGTAATTGCTCCCATCTCTCTTTTGGTTGTCCTTTTATTTCTTCTATACTTGAAACCTGGGATTTCCCTCGTGATTTAGAAAGAAACATAGCCTGCTCTAACAAGCTGAGGATATCCTGAATAGAACTTGAATGAGTAGGGTAAGTTACAAAAGAGAAATTAAACTCAACAGGACCCACACCTAAAACCAGGAAATCTGAAAGTTTTTCTTTAAGTCTTTCCGCTTCAATGTATGCTTTAGTTTGATCAATATTTTTCATAATAACAACGAACTCGTCATTGTTATATCTAGCAATCTTATAACTATCACCAAATAATCTATTTAAAAATCTAGCGGTCTGCGAAAGAACAAGATTTCCAGCAACAAATCCCATATTCAGATTAATATCTCTTAATTTTTCAATATCTATCATTAACAAGCTAAAACATGATTTATTAACCTGGGCATCAATTTGTAAATGATGAAGTTCTTTTAAAAAATCATCTGAGTTAATAACATAATCATCCAACTGTGATTTGCCTGACTTTTGGGCATCAATTAATTCAAATTCTTTTCCAGCCAAGACACTCAACAAAAGTGAAAGTTCACGCAAAAGCTGGATTTCATCCTTCTTCCAAACTCGTTCATAATCACATTGGTGAAGAACAATCACACCAAGCATCTTATTTTTATAAATCAATGGGTAACCAAGAATAGATTTTATTGAAAGCAGACACTCAACATTCTTTGACGGAGAATCTTCAATCAAATCTTTACTCTTATTTAGGACTAAAAGTTGGTTGTTTTTTAGTTTATTTAACCACTCATTCTCAATATATGGAACAACTGACAAAGATTCCATAATTCCATCCCTAACATATTCAGTACTCAATGAAGAGTTAAAGAGGAATGATTCATTGTTAGGCAAGAATTTGATTTGACATCGTGAAACACCAAGAAACAAAGCTACTTCTTTAGAAAAAAGTTTGATTTGGCTAATAAAATCTGATTCAACATTTAATAGATTCTCTAATTTACCAACAAGTTCATTCTTTGACAGTAAAAGCTTTTGTGTAAATAAACTTGCTCTATTTTTAAGAGCAACTGTCAAAAGTGAGAACAAAACATTGTATGACTCAAGGAGTAAAACTGACGGCTTATTCTTCCAAATTATTTCCAGAAAGCCTTCAAGCTCTAATGGAATCAAATAGCTTTCACCAATCCAAAATGGTTTTTCTGTGTTTATAAGCTCATTAAATCTTAGATTTAATTTGTCACAAAAAGATTCATTTGAGGTTGAAATAATAGAATTATCAATATAAACATTCAGAAGTAATTTATTCGCACCCGTAAGCTGCTTAAGTAAATTAGTAATTTTTTGCAACCAAATTATATTAGTTTCAGGTTGCAATAGATTTTCCATAAACTCAATAAAAAGAGAGCTTTGCAAAATGCTTGTTTGAACAATGTTTTGATTCATCACAATATATCAAGTAATTTTAACATTGACTAAAGAGTAGATATGTTAAGTAAACCCCCGGGTTTCTCAAGCCGAGCGGACACTTTTTTGCACAGTTGAACTGGGGTGAAACAAGCAAAAAAGTTTGTCCGCAGCAAGAGCTTGAGAAAATTAACACACTTAAAATAATGCCTTTAAGATAGATTTAGGCAGATCTGTTATTTAGAGGCTATAACTTCTTGTCTTTTAGGACCTTCCCATAGATTATTGTTTTTAAAAGAATTTGATTCCGTAATATTAAACATTCTCGTTATAGTTCGCGCGGCCTTTGAAAATACTTCAGGCTTAATTTCAATTTTATTCACATCATTAACTAACGCATTTAAGACTGATTCTAATTTATGATATTTCATATTTGGACATAAGGGTAAAGGAAAAGTAGTGACAATTGTTTTATGGGACATATCTCTTTGCATTCTGGCAACCAGTCCTTGCTCAGAAAGAATAATGAACTGTTGCTTTAAGTGATTTGATACAAACTTATAGATTTGAGAAGTGCTACCAACAAAATCAGCTAAACGCCAAACGTCTGGGTCACATTCAGGATGTGCGACCACAACAGCATCTGGATATTTATTTCTCATAGTAAAAACATCTTTGGGAGTAATTTGATAATGGGTTGGGCAAAAACCATCATATATATGAAGTTTCTTATCTGGCAATTGCTCTTGAACCCAGACACCCAATCCTTTATCTGGTACAAAAATAATCTCTTTTTCTTCAAATGACTCAACAACTTGAACAGCATTTGTACTTGTACAACAAGAATCAGACTCCGCTTTTACATCTGCACTTGAATTCACATAGCAAACAACAGGTACATCTTTATGCTCAGCTTTAAAAGCACGCAAGTCATCTACAGAAATCATGTCAGCCATAGGACAACCAGATTGTAAGTCTGGCAACAAAACAGTCTTCCCAGGATTTAAAAGTTTAGCAGTCTCTGCCATGAAATGAACGCCACAAAATACTATTATGTCCGCATCTGTTTTTGCAGCAAACCTAGATAAAGCAAGGCTATCCCCAACATGATCAGCAATGTCCTGAACTTCTAATCTTTGATAAATATGTGTAAGAATAACTGCATTTCTTTCTTTTACAAGTTTCTTAATTTCTTTTTTTAAATTTTCAACATCACGTGCTGGAATTGTTTTTCCGTTTGTGTCTTGATGACGATTATCAGATTGTGTTAATCCTGTAGTCATAGAATTTTAAACAATTATATAGCCTTATGTAAGATTTGCCCCAATTACAGTAATAGACGTATGAGGTATGCAATATAATCCACCATTTTTACAAATAATAGAATGTTTCAAATCTTCAGGAGAGCCGGGATAATCTTCTCTATAATGAACCCCTATACTATTTTCACGATTAATAGCAGCTTGACATATCAAAGATGAAAGCAAAATCATATTTTTCAACTCCTGTATTTGAGTGTTAAGACTTAACTTTTCAACATCAATGTTTTCTTTTAAGGTATTTAAACAATTTAAATGTTCAAGTAAGGTTGACTTTGTTCTTATTAGGCCAAGGCTTTTTGAATTTTTACTTTTTAATTCACTTTTCATTTTAAGAATTTGTGGTTCATCATACTCTCCGGGATCTAACTCAATATCAATATTAGTTAGATTAGTTAAATGCTTATCTGGTGTTTTTAATAATTGATTTACCAGAAAATGTGGAGCAACTATGCATTCTAGCAATGAATTACTTGCTAACCTATTTGCTCCATGAAACCCATTTGAAGAACATTCGCCTACAGACCACAAATGCCTTATCTTTGTAGAACCATCTAATTTAGATTTTATTCCACCAACAAAGTAATGCGCAGCTGGAGCAACTGGTATACCAGCCTCAAAAACATCAACTTTTCTATCAATGCATGTCTGATAAATAGATGGAAAGCGTGATTTAAAATATCTTCTGTCTAATCCAGAAACATCCAGAAATACTCTAGTAGAATTTGTTCTTTCAAGCTCAAATAAAATAGCCCTAGATAATATATCTCTAGGTGCCAACTCACCTTCTGGGTGATAATTCTTAGCAAAATATTGACCTCTTATATTTCTTAACTTACCCCCTTCACCCCTGACAGCTTCAGAAATTAAAAATGGATCACCAAAGTCTAATAAAACTGTAGGATGAAATTGAATCATTTCAATGTCTTGCAGTTCAGCCCCAATACTATAAGCCATTGCGACTCCATCACCAGTTGAAACTTTTGGATTAGTAGTATTTTCAAAAATCTGACCAATTCCACCTGTAGCTAAAATCACATCACTAGCTAATAAAACATAATGATTTCTTGTAACATCCTCAACCAGAACTCCTACAACATCTCCATACTCATTTGTTATTAGTGAGACGACTTGAGAACCTTGAGAAATTGAAATATTCGAATCTCTACAAACCCTGTCTACTAAGACCTTTGTGATATATTTTCCAGAAGCATCTCCACCAACATGACAAACTCTAGAGACAGAATGTGCTGCTTCCTTCGTAAGGTGAATTTTATTTTGTTCCGTTATGTCAAAGCGCACACCATAAGAAATAAGACAATCCAAACTCAAAGATGAATTGGAGATAATTTCTCTTGCAACATCAATATCAGTTAATCCAGCTCCAGCTTTTATAGTATCTTCCAGATGTTTTTCAACACTATCCCCTTCTCCTAAAGGAACCGCAATCCCACCTTGAGCATAAAGACTGGAACCCTCTGTAATAGCTTCTTTAGCTAAAACACAGACAGATTTCCCTCTCTTTGCAAGCTCAAGAGCACAAATTAATCCACTAATACCAGAACCAACAATAACTACATCATATTTTGCTGCTACATTAAATTGCATAGAACTATAGTATATCTCAGAGATAGCATAGAATCTTCTATTTCAAAGCTTGCTTAATTGCATTTAGTGAAAAATCAACCCATTTTGAATTTTTAATCATGCAACTTGTTGAAATATAATTAACTCCGGTTTCAGCATAATCCCTTATGTTTTCCTTTAATATTTGCCCACTTACTTCTGTCAAAATTCCATCAGGGACTAATTTTAAACCTTCCTTTAAATCCTTAACATTCCAGTTATCAAACATAATAATATTTGGTTTACAAGAAATAGCTTCTTTAAGCTCTTCTAAAGTTTGAACTTCAACTTCAATTTTATATTTATCATTATAGGTTTTTCTTTCTAAAAGTATTGCATTTTTTACACCACCAGCAACTGCTATATGGTTGTCTTTTATTAGAATCATTTCGCTCAAAGTAAATCTATGATTACTACCACCACCAAACTTTACTGCTTGTTTTTCAAAGAATCTCATATTTGGAGTAGTCTTCCTAGTGTCAAGAAGAACTGCTTTTGTGTGTTTAATTAAATTAGTTAATTCTCTTGTAAGAGTAGCTATTCCAGACAAATGAGAAAGATAATTTAAAGAGGTTCTTTCTGCAAATAGAATTGCTAAAGTATGTCCATGCAAATTACAAACGATATTTCCTTTATTAACAGAATCTCCATCTTTGTAATTTGTTTTAATATCTACGTCTTTATCAACCAATAAAAATGTTTTTTTAAATATATCAAAACCTGCCAGAACAGCATCCTGATTAACAATTAATTCAAACACAGAATCATGATCACTTTTTATCAAACAGCTTGATGTTATATCACCAATATTACCTTTATCCTCTTCAAGAGCACTAAGGATAAGTTTGTCTTCAATTAAATTGCTCATCAAATATATTATATGTGATATTACAACTTTGGAGAATCTATTTTATCTTCTGCCTTTGCTTGAATGGGTTCTTTTTGCTCAGGAAGTAATAGTTTTTGACCTACTTTTAGTTTAAATTTTTTATCTTCTTTTACCAGCTCAATTATCGGGTCATCACCTTTTGGTTTACCTTTAACAATAAGCTTTACATACCAATCTTCAACTGGATCAAGCAATGACACTTCAAGTCTATTTGGAACAGCCATGCTTAATGATGTTTTTAATTTACTTTCTCTTGTTGCTTTATCATCATCTTCAGTTATTGTGTAATCTGCATTATAGACATTTACAAGAGCAAGATTTTTATTATTTGCACTTATAACACCAACCAGTTCAACCTGTTTTCTATTAATAGATATCTCAACAGGTCCAGTTTCTTTCATTTCTTCTTTTTTCTGCTCTACCACTTCCCTTGGTAAAACTTCTTCCTGTCCAAAAGGATCAAGTCTACTCTCAAGAGACTCTCTAGCCATTTGAATCAAAGAAAAGCGCTCTTCTTCTGTAATTGGGCTAAACGACATTCCTTCTACCAGACTAGACATCTCCAATTTACCCTGATTCTCAACATCAACAATAATATCTTTCTTTTTCAAAACTTTAGATTTAAACAAATTTTTAACAACAATTTTTTCATTTTCCTGAAGGGGCTTGTTACTGTTAATGATCGGAAGCAAATAATTCCATGCGGAATAACCTAGTGTAGCCAATGCTCCACCTAAAATAATTATTCTTATTGGAGTAAGTTTAAATCCATTTTTATCAAACATTTTTTCAGCCTTTTTTTCACCCTTTCCAGCCACAACTATACCAAATTCTAATTTATTGAACTTATCAAGCATTTTACTAAACCAGCTTGTGTTTTTCAGAACATCATTTATCATATTTTCAGACAATGATTCAAACGCAATATTTGGAAAAACTGCTTTATAAACAATTGGTCCAGTAAAAGGAATAGAATCAGTTTCCTTATGCAATTCTTTAATAGCTGGTTCTTTTTCAATATCATTTAATTCAGACAACTGTTGTTCATTAGTCTTTGCTGATATTGTACTTTCAGATGGTTGAGTTATAAATGTTTGCTCTGGGATATCTAACAGATCAGACTCTAATCCACTATATAATTTCTCTTCAACAGGTTGTTCCTCCTGAGTCAGATTCCATGGAAAAGCAGAAGTGACTGGTTTATTCTCTACAGTTTTAGTTTCATTAGTAACACTACTCTGCTCAGATAAAAAATAAGATTTTTTCTTCTTTTTTTTAGGTTTATTTAACTTGTTTAGGTTTTTTGTTTTGCCTTTCTTAATTGTCTTTTTTTCTAAAACTGGTGGCCAAACAAATGAACTCTGCTTACCTGAAGAACTAATCAAATCTTCTTTTACTTCAGGTATTGAAGGAAGTTCAGGAGCTAAAACCACATTTTGTTCCTCCTGCAAAATATGAGCTTCAAGATTAAAAGTAACATCTTCTGAAGCTAGCTGATCCTTTGGTTTTAAAACAGGTTTCTGAGGAGAGACATCAGAGTCTTCTATTAATTCTTCACTGTCTTCTTCCAGGATATTCAATGTAGAGAAAGGATTCTCCTTAATCCGCTCTTGTTCTAAAGGAGTAATATCTTCAACAATGTTTTCATTTTCAAAAACAGGTGGTTTTTCATCATCGTTTTTTTTCTTTCTAAGCGGATTAATCACTAATCCCTCTGATATCTGTTCTGATTTTTTTTGCCTTGATGGAAAGTCTATTTGTTGAATATTTTCTGACAGATATGAAGTTGATAGGTTTACCAATTTAAACTGATCAAACAAGTTTTGAAACTTATTAAGTTTGATTTTTCTAAAATTTACCCGGGGAATACCAGACTTAAAATTAGAGATTGAAATAGAAGAAATATATTGTTCAATGTTTTGAATTGACTCAAGTGTTTGTTTTTTAGAAGTATCTTTAATATCAACCATATTTTTTAATTTTGCTTAAACCCTAAATGTGACAACGCTAACTTCCTCAAATTATTGGGGATAAGTTATTGAAGTTTTTGCTTAAATCAATAGATTATGTGATTGGGACTACTCTTAAAAGTTCTTCAAGCGTAGTTCGTCTTTTTCTAACTTTTTGAATACCAGCTTGAGCTAAAGTGGGAATACCTAAATGAATTAATTCAGCTTTTATATCGTTTAAAGATGCTCTTTCTTGAATCATTTGCTGTATTTTTTCACCAACTGGCATTATTTCAAAGACACCCTCTCTACCTAAATAACCTAACCCATTACATTTTTCACAACCTTGAGATTTTGCAAAGACCTCATCTTTTGATGACGTTAGATGTAATAATTCAAGTTCCTCAACAGAAGGTTTATATTCTTTATGACACGTACAAACCTTACGAACTAACCTTTGAGCTACAACTCCAATTAAAGCACTAGCTATTAAAAATGGCTCTACACCCATATCCATTAGTCTTGCTATAGTACTGGCTGCATCATTTGTATGTAAAGTACTTAGAACTAAATGCCCTGTTAGTGCTGCCTGAATGGCAATTTCAGCAGTTTCTAAATCTCTAATTTCACCAATCATCACTATATCAGGATCCTGACGAAGGATACTTCTTAATCCTGAAGCAAATGTTAAACCTGCTTTTGAGTTAACCTGAACCTGATTTACTCTGGCTAATTGATATTCAACAGGATCTTCTACAGTTACAACGTTTTTTGTAGTATCAACTAATTTGGCTAAGCTAGTATAAAGAGTACTGGTTTTTCCGGAACCTGTTGGTCCGGTAATGAGTATCATCCCCTGACTTCTACTTAACCATTCTTCATACATCGGTAGCCTTCCTTTTGGCATACCAAGGTCAAGAAGATTTGAATAATTATTTTCATGCGGCAGTATTCTAATAACGCACTTCTCACCATGAAGAGTTGGAAGAGTTGATACACGAAGATCTACTCGTTGTCCACCTAAGATTTCAGTAACACGACCATCCTGTGGTTGTCTTTGTTCAGCAATGTTTAAGTCAGCAATAATTTTTATCCGGGCAAGTACAACTTTTCTCAAATCTTGAACAGTAGAAAAATATCTGCAGATGTCTCTCAAAATACCATCAACACGGAATCTTACAATCAGACCTTTTGTCGTAGGCTCAAAATGAATATCACTTGCTCTTTGATTTAACGCTTCCGCCATCAGTGCTCTTACATCATTAGCAATAGCACCTTCATCAGTTGCCATAATTTTTCTAGCTGGAATCCTTTCTATTGTTGCTTCTAATTCTGCTCCAAGTTTTGTCTGTGGCGCTGTCGATGACTTTGGCGACATCTCTTGCTCCGCAGAAGCAGGCTTTTGTTGAGGAGATAATTGCAATTTTTGAGGATACGCTGATTGTGGTTGAGGTTGAATGTTTGGAGCAGTTTTACCTATTAAGGAAAACCATTTATTCCAACTATCCAGTTTTATATTTCTAAATTCAATTTGACATCCATTAAGAAATTCAGAGAGAGTATTCTTTAGAGCAGAATCGTGATTATCTGGTACACCAACATAAAGCTTATTGCTCCAAAACAGTAATGGAATTGCCTGTTCTGCAGGCCAACTTGAAGGCATTGCAGAAAGTAATTGTTTATCTAAATATTCAAAATTTAAAGACCCTTCAGAATCTACAAGAAGATTTAAAGCATCATTCAAGTTGGTTTTTCCAGACTTCAATAATTGTGTTAAAGAAGTTTTTGTTGGATTTGCTGTTGCCATCTCTTTATACTACTCTTGGGAAATCTTGACTTCCGCTGATAATTTCTTTTACAAATTAGAAATAATAAAATAAAAGCATGTAGTTTCCTATCTATTGTATTATTTACATTTTCATTGTAAAAATAACATTTTATTGAATAATATAATCAATTGAACCAATAAAGCTCCTATATTTAGATTAGAAAAAAGCTAAAATATTAATTATTAATTAGAAATTTGAGACTTTTTATATACTGTGGATATTTATCATATCTACCAATTGGTTAAAGACTATTAACATATTCTTAACTTTTAGACTATTATCTTATCTTACTTAAACTAGTTTTATCGGAACGTCATTAAATAAAAAGTCATCTTGGTAGTAACTGTGAAAAAGGATTTAAATCAATCAATTTTTAAAGCGAGAAGAAAAACGTTAGCAAATAAATTGCCAGACTCCTCTATCGTTATAATTCCAAACAAAGGACACTCAATAAGATCTAATGACGTTGAATATCGATTTAGAACAGACAACGATTTTTACTATTTAACTGGCTTTGAAGAACCCAATTCCGTTTTCGTATTGAAAAAAGAAAAAAAAGATTTTACATACTTTTTATTTGTAGAACCAAAGGATAAAGAGAAAGAGATTTGGACTGGTAAAAGAATCGGTATAGAAGGAGCAAAACAAATTTACAAAGCAGATAAATCATTTATATTCTCTGACTTTGAAATCAAACTAAAGCAATTACTTCAAGACAGCACACATATTTTCTTTCCTTTAGGTAAAAACAAAAACTTGGATTTGAAAATTACGGGTCTGATTAATGAATTAAAAAAGAGTAATAGAACCGGAAACAAATCACCAAAAGACATTTCAGATCCAAGAGATATTGTTCACAAAATGCGTTTAATAAAAGAACCATATGAAATTGATTGCTTAAAAACGGCTGCCAGAATAGCAAAAGAAGCTCATATTTTAGCTATGGCATTTACAAGACCTAAGCTTTACGAATATGAAATTGAAGCAATAATTGAATATAGATTCAGAACTCTTGGATCTAACGGAGCAGCATACCCATCAATAGTAGGTTCTGGAAAGAATGCAACTATATTACATTACATAAGCAACAATAAAAGAATTCAAAACAACGATTTAATATTAATTGACGCCGGATGTGAATACAACTATTATGCCTCAGATCTTACTAGGACTTTTCCTGTAAACAAGAAGTTTTCACCTGCTCAAAAAGCAATTTATGAAATTGTCCTTGAAGCTCAATTAAAAAGCATTGAACAAATGAAACCTGGTAAAAGATTTATTGATTCCCACAATAAGACCGTTAGTGTTCTGGTTGATGGATTAAAAGAGGTTGGACTTTTAAAAGGTTCAAAAGAAAACATCATTAAAAGAGGACTTTATAAAAGATTTTTTATGCATAAAGTAAGTCATTGGCTTGGATTAGATGTTCATGATGCCGGTCCCTATCTTGATGAAAAAGGAAACTCAATAAAACTTGTACCCGGGATGGTTATGACCGTTGAACCAGGAATTTATATTCCATCAGACCCAGACATACCTGCAAAATTTCGAGGTATTGGCATAAGAATTGAAGATGATATTCTAATAACAAAAAATGGAAACCAAATACTGACAGCTGGAACTCCAAAAACTATAAATGAAATTGAAGCTTTCAAAGACTAATCCTGGACTATTCTCCAAAAGGATTTGAAGGTCTAGTATCTTCCATTGGAGTAGCTCCATCTGCCATAGAATCAGTCATGCTTGTGGTATCAGAAGTAGATGGTTGAGTTTGTCCAGAGGGGTTAGAACTGGGTTGTGCGGTTGCTGAGCTGGGTTGTGCAGTTGCTGAACTAGGTTCCTGCTGTTGAGTAGGTGGTGCTTGGTTTTGTGGTTGTGGTGGAGGTGTAGAAGCTTGCGTAGGTGCACTGGCAGCAGATGGAGAAGCAGAATCGTTTTTAATGGCAGATTCAAGGTTTCCTTCCTCTTTCTTTTCAGTAGCTTTTGGACTAGCCGCAGGAGTTTCTGTAGAAGTCGCAGTTGCTCTCTTTATTTTTGTTTTTCCACCAGAAAAATATGTGGGTAAGGGCTTAGAAGACATTGAAGCTGCTGAAGCTGAATTTGGTGAATCAGAATTTTTAGGTTTTATTACATAGCTTAGTCCATTTACATCAATGAGTTCTATTCTTGGTGTTGGATTAAATAATATTTTTGATATTGAAAAAGCTTGTATCTCTCCTAAATAGTCTCCAACCTGATATTCCTTAGCTGAGTCTTCCGGATTAGCAAGATCTTTAATCAATGCACGTGGCTTATTAGCAACCTGATATATTGCAATTAATTTAAAATTTTCATCAGGATTATTTACCTCATCTTCTTCATCTTCTAATTCATCGTCACTTTCATCTTCTTTTTCAGAATCTTTATTTTCAGTAGTTGTATTGTTAGTTTTTGGTAAGAACTTAGATATACTATCCTTAGCAATAGAGGTTAAACTAGCAATAAGAAATAATATTGCAATACTCAAAATATAAACTTTACTATTAAACATATACCTACATCATTCCCAGATTTTCTTTATTAGGATACACCAATTATAACTTTTATCTGTTATTAACAATAAAATAATTTTAAAAAGCTCTATAATTTTGAATATTATGATGTTATTCAAAGATATTATTCCAATTATCTACCCAGAGATCTTATTAGTTGTTGCTCTTATAATTGCAATTATACTCAGCACGACAAGATTTAAAGGTTACATCTGGATTCCAACCATATCATTAATGGCTGCTGGATGTATTTTCTTATTAAAAAACACAATATCCAAGCCTGTTGAAATTTTAAATGGTGCTTTTATTTTTGATGACTTAAGTTACTTATTTAGAATTCTTATTCTAATTATCGCAATATTAATTACATTAGGTTCAAATAAATACACTGAAGGATTTGTTCACAAAGGTGAATTTATGGTTGTTTTAATTGCTGCAGTTATAGGTGCAATATTCTTAGCAAGTGCAAATGATTTAATAACTATTTTTGTTGCACTTGAAACATTAAGTCTTAGTTCAATACTATTATCCGGGTATTCAAAATATGACTCACGAAGTAATGAAGCTGCTCTTAAATATTTGCTAAGTAGTGCAGCAGCATCAGCAATCTTCCTGTTTGGACTTTCCATTATTTATGGATTATCAGGCTCTACCCAGCTTGATGAAATCAAATATAAATTAATTCAGCTCAACAATGCCGGTGGATTGAATCAAAATATTATTGTAATAGGGCTAATTTTAATTATCGGAGGTTTAGCATTCAAACTAGCAAGCGCACCTCTCCATATGTGGTCACCTGATGTTTATGAAGGTGCTCCTACACCTGCAACCGCCTTTTTATCAGTAGCATCAAAAGCTGGCAGCTTTGCAATCACTTTAAGATTGCTGTTAATTGCATTTGGGTTTTCTTTTAATCTATGGCAACCTTTAATTATTATTATTTCGGTATTATCAATGTTAATAGGAAATTTTGTTGCTCTTGGAGAAGTCATCAATAAAGCTTCTATAAAAAGACTAATGGCATATTCATCTATAGCTCAAGTTGGATACCTATTAATTGGAATTGCCTTAAACACTCACGAAGCTATTTCAGCAAGCATTTTTTACATTGTTATTTATTCCATAATGAACCTTGGAGCCTTCTTATGCATAATTGCATTTGGAAATGAGTCAAACTCAGATTCTATTCCTAGCTACAGTGGACTTGCAAAAAAGAGACCAATGCTAGCTTTTGCATTTTGCATTTGTTTATTTAATTTAGCAGGACTCCCAATTCCACCTGCTGGATTTATTGCAAAATTTATATTGTTTAAGTCAGCATTTAGCGCTGGTAATGTAGGCATCTTTTTAGGAACGGTTGCACTAATAACAACTATTCTTTCAGTCTTCTATTATTTATATATAGTTAAACTCATGGTTGTTGATAAGCCATCTGAAGCAGTTTTAAATATGGATTCAAATAAAGACTCTATTGGCAAGTCAATGGAACTAAATACTGCAATATTAGTATCTGTTACAGCAATAGTAGTTTTAAGCATAGTTTGCAACCCAATCCTTCAACGTACATCTACTATTGCAAAAACAATGAACTATATGAAACAAGCTATAAGCCATCGGTTATAAGAAATAGAGCTTAAATAAAGATCTTATTTGTAATACATTATATCTTTATAAAACCCTAACCTTGACGTTCTAACATTTTAATTGTTAGGGAAAAGCAGGGGTAATTGGGGGGATTATGAGACTAGGAAGTATTATTTCAGAACTAGGAAACGCTATTTCAGGACCAGGCATAAGACCAGATCCAGGTCCTAATTTTAACAATCCATGGGAACAGAACTCTTGGGCACAAGCTGGTGTCAGAAATGTAGAAGATGCATTAACCGGTGGAATCTTAGGAGCAAACCATGAAGATCCAAATACACTTAGACACCGCCTTTTTCAATTTATGGTTTTAATTAGAGATGCATTTATGCGTGAAGATGAACTTGTAAAAAGAACAGAAGCAAATAAAAAAGCTGAAGAAAGAACTCACAACTTAGCATTTCCTGCTGAGATCGCAAGAGCGTAGAAATTGTTTTAATCATATTGGCAACAGCTTAAAAAGGAAGTTTGGTTACTTCATGTTTTCAATTATTGCATCAGCAAACTGGCTGGTTTTAAGAAGAGTTGCTCCTGTCATCTGACGTTCAAGATCGTAAGTAACTCTTTTTTGCATTATTGTTTTTTCAAAAGCTTTTACTATTAACTCACCAGCTTTAGTCCACCCCATGTGATCAAGCATCATTACAGCAGACAAAATCATTGAGCCAGGATTTACTTTATCTTGATTTGCATATTTAGGTGCAGTTCCATGAGTAGCTTCAAAAACTGCAACTTCATCCCCAATATTTGCACCAGGCGCTATACCAAGACCACCTACCTGAGCAGCACAAGCATCAGACAAATAATCCCCATTTAAATTTGTCGTAGCTATAACAGAATATTCATCTGGTCTAATCAATAGTTGCTGAAACATATTGTCTGCAATACGATCCTTTATAACTATCTTTCCGGATGGGACTTTACCATTATGTTTATCGTACAACTCTTTTTCTGAGATTGTTTCAACTGGAAATTCTTCATTTGCAACTTCATAACCCCATTCACAAAAAGCACCTTCAGTAAATTTTTGAATATTTCCTTTATGCACCAAAGTTACAGAAGGTTTTTTATTTTGAATAGCATATTGGATAGCTTTCCTAACAAGCCTTTTACTACAGAACTCTGAAATAGGTTTTATTCCTATGCCAGAATCAGATCTGACTGAATGTCCAAGAGTCTTCAAGAAAGCAATTAATGACTCTACTTCTTTTGTATCTTTTTTAAATTCAATTCCACTATATACATCTTCAATATTTTCTCTAAAAATGATTAAATCGACCAATTCAGGTTTTTTTACTGGACTTGAAACCCCATCAAAATATCTTACAGGTCTAACACAAGCATAGAGATCAAAGATTTGTCTTAGAGTAACATTCAAACTTCTAATACCACCACCGGTTGGAGTAGAAAGCGGACCTTTAATTGCGACTTTTAAGTCTTTAATTTTTTCAATCGTTTGTTTTGGTAGCCAATCTTTCGTAGAATCAAATGCCTTTTGACCAGCAAGAACTTCAACCCATGAAATTTCCTTTTCACCATTAAAAGCAATTTTTACTGCTGCATCTACAACATTTTTTGTAGCATGCCAAATATCAGGACCCGTACCATCTCCTTCTATAAATGGGATTAAAACTTTGTTTGGAACAATCATTTTCCCGTCTTTATGTATTATTTTTTGTGCTTCTGTAGTCGTTTTCATTTTTAATTTAAGTAATCTCCTTACTAATACCTATAGGATTATAAATCCAATCAAACACACCTTGAATATGCAAGAGCCACCAGTTTGTCTAGTGGCATTATAAAAAAGCGGAAGACGGGGCTCGAACCCGCGACCTTCTCCTTGGCAAGGAGACATTCTACCACTGAACTACTTGTGGTGTCTGAGTTTGAGCTTTTGTCGTTACTTGTCATTCGTGTCGTACCTGTCGCACCTTAGTTACTCATCAACTATCATACCTAATTTTATTTACATTGTATATGCCCAATGTTTATATTAGATAATGGGTTTGTCCTTTTATTTTGGGTAATCTATCGGTAGCTGATATAACATATAACATGGGGATTCTTTGTTGAACACTGCTCACTGAGACTATTTGCGTGGTCGCTTTTTATTCCTGCTTACATCAATCACATCTCCCACCTTATATAACATAGTGCCATTATCAATGAACTTTTTTAGGGTACGGGGTCTGGGAATGGACTGTGTGTGGGCATAGCATGGGTGACCATATTTACAAGTAGCTTTTTTGTTTTTAGAGTTTTTGAATTGTTAAAAATTTTAGAATTGCCTTTTTATAAGGGTTGTTTATATAACAAATTGTTACTGTGTCCGTATATTGCAAAGGCTTAAAATATGCTTACATTATAAATGTAAGTTCAAGGAGATTTAAATGAACACAGAGCAACAAACAAAAAATCCTAGAGGATTACATTGCCTCTCAATAGGTAGTGTCTGGGAGATGGCTCAGAAGCTAGCTGAGAGTGAAGACAGAAAGGTTTCTGCATATATTCGTGAAGTTATTAAAAGGCTTTACAAAGAATATGAGCAAAAGCAAGCTAACCTTTAGTTAAAGGCATCATATAAAAAAAATTAAACCTTCTCAGCTTGAGCCTGAGATAAGGGGAGATTTTTTCTCTTGGTAGATAAAGAGATGAAAAAAAACACCAGAAATGTGAACAACTTAAGCCAGGAATTTGAGGAAGCATTTAAGTTGTATTGTGAGTTTCATTACAACCCAAAAGATTTTATTTACAGAGTCAATCCTTTTAGTCGTGATTTTGAAAGTACAAGCTGGAAAAGTGTTTCCTGGGGTTATAACAATAAAACCAGAACTACTTATCGTCCTCGGTTAGCTAAATACATGCTCAAAAAAATTGTTCTGGGCATGCCAGGAAGTATCCATAATGGAGAAAAGAGAGTATTTAATGTTGATTTAATAGGTGCTGGATTTTCTACTTTTACCAGATTCTTTGCTATTGATATAGATTATGGAAGCAAGTATCACAATATAGAAACTGTAAATAAACTTCTTAGTGTCACACAAGATATAGGTAAACCAATTTTTTTTATGTCTAGTTCAAACGGTGGCTGGCATTTACGATGGTATTTTGACAGTCCTGTTAGAACGTGGAATCTAGCATGCCTTATATATGAATTATTTACATCTAATGGTTTTAAAGTTGAAGATGGACAACTAGAAATATTCCCTAACAAAAAGCACTGGAACAGCAGGTATAAACCTCTAAGAGTACCTTGTCAGAAAGGTTCTGCACTTCTTAGCCTAGAAGATGGTAGAGAGCTTGAGACATGGGAATCAGGCCAAGAAGTGTATATGACTAACTGGGCTGATGAAGTAAGAAAAAATTTAATACCCACTTCAAAAGTAAACTTTTTACTGTCTCCAGTTGTCAAGAATTTTAAAGTAAAAAACTGGTACGAGAAGTTTAACTCTTTGAAAGAAAATGGTTTCACTGGGTCAAATCAGACAAATAGAAATCTTGGTATCATGGCATTTGGTGGAGTAGTCTACTTAGCAATGACTGATGTGGGGGAACTAACCAGGTTTCTTTGTGAGTGGCTTGATAAGAAACACAATGGATTCTCAGAAGAATATAATAAAAGTCCTGAAAGTGCTTACAAATGGTGTGAGAGATGGGCTAAGTGTGCAATTAAACATCTACGTCCATTAAGTCATTTCTTTAAAACAGAGAAGTCTAATGCCCCTAAGAAAGCATGTGGAGCAACATATGACCATGTGATTACTAAAGCAATTAAACAAGGAGTTATTCTACCCACAATGAGTATTAGAAAAATAGCAGTAACACTTGGCATACCTAAAACCTGTATTGGCCGTAGAAAAGACTTAATCCATAAACTATAACTTATTTCACTGTCCCTCATGTTGGACTTACGGGACACCTTAAATCATTTCTAGGACTAGCTTTCAAACACATTTAGTGTTTATATGAACGGGTTGTTAAACCCAGTAGTTCTGTAGCTTGTTTTTAGATTTTATTTATAAGTTCTTTATAGGGTCAATAAAAAAGTAAAATTGGTCTTGACTTTGCTAATATACTGGTAGCTTCCGCAGGAAACACGACTGATTTTAGTGAAAATAGGCTTAATTTACTCTCTGACCAGTCCTATTAGCACATATATAAAAAGGTTGAGATTTTTTTACTCAGTCTTGCCTGTGCTTAATTTTACTTTACAATCAACCAGGAAGAACAAACATCCAAACAAGAGAGTGAGTATAAAAATTTCAGTGATAATTCCTTGATAATTTATACTTACTCCGCAAGAGTGTAAGGAACCTATGTCAATATCACCATTAGTTTTAGGTAGTGACCATATGGGTGCTCGTATAACATCAAACCTTACTATTTTTTCACCGCCACCTCTACAAGCTAATAGGTCAACGCCTTCAATCCTGCGTGGCACCCAGAGAACGCTGACAAAAAGAATCAGGACAAAATAACCCCAGATTATAATTTTTTTTGTGTGAGTGTATCTCATAAAGCGGTTGATTACATCAACTATTTTTTACTATTTCCCTGCTTATATTTAAGCTGTTCTTCCAAAATCTTGTTTCTTAATTTCTGTTCTTTTATCTGCTCATTTAGCAGTTGTGTTTGCTTGGATTTTGAGAAATATTCACCCAGAGAATATAATGCACTGGTACTGTTTAAGAGCTTCTCAGAGGTGGTTTCTTGCAGTTTTCTATCACTACCTACTGCTGGTTGGCCACCAAATAATTGCTGGGGTTGAGCTACTCGTGTCCTTTGATATGTTTGAGGGTAACAATCATTATAGGTTCCTGTACAAACAGCGTAATTATAGTTTGGAAAAATTAAATCAATACTCAGCAGTAAAAAAATAAAGAAGTATTTATTTTTGTTCATAATTTAACAACCCTCTGGATTTGCTTCATTCAGTCGTGTCAACTCATTCAACGTGTCATATATGACACTATTGTAGCTTCCTCTTTATATCTTTACAAGAGGAAGTGATAACTAGTGGCTAAATGGAATACAAGACTACGAAAAGCTAGAGAAGATATGGAATTATCACTGAGCCAAGCGGTTAAACTTTTGTACGAATGTCATAAAGTTAGATTAAGTAAAAGCCATCTTGCAAAAATAGAAAGAGCTGAAACAGATTGTACAGTAACAAAATTCAGGGGACTTTGTGATATTTACTCTGTTGACCCAAAGTGGGTTTTGGATTTGAAGGAGTAAAAAACTGCTATCCTTGATTACAGTTTTTCTAATTCAGTTCTTACAGAAGAAAAGGCACTGACAATCTCACCGATAAGTTCATCATCATATTGTTTTGGTGGTAAATAAAGCCCCATGTTCCAAACCTGTCTAT
The DNA here is from genome assembly GCA_023250205.1 of Candidatus Melainabacteria bacterium. Taxonomy (GTDB): domain Bacteria; phylum Cyanobacteriota; class Vampirovibrionia; order 2-02-FULL-35-15; family 2-02-FULL-35-15; genus 2-02-FULL-35-15. The sequence continues at coordinate 30,202 of JAHFBE010000029.1, forward strand.
GTGGTGTAATTGCACTTAGTAAATAGCGAGTATTACTATTAGCACCATCATCTTCTAAAACAAAAGTAGAATTACTGGTTCCAGCATATCCTCTTTTCTTCCCATTTATATAAATAAAATCATCTACTAAACCTGTTTTACCCAAAGCTGCACCAATAACTGACAGACAATCACTTCCACCACTAGCAACTTCAATTTTCTTAAACTCTGCTTTTTCTCTTAAAGCTTTAAGTAATTCTTCAATTCCAGGAATCAGTCTGTCATTATAATCAAGTAAAGTTCCAGAAGTATCACAAACTAATCCTCTTAATTCCTCAGGAGTAAAAGCATTACCTTCTACCCTCTCTGGCAATCCTAATTTTTTAAGAAGCTTATTTCTATCTTCTAGTGTCTCTCTACGATAGCTTGGCCAATCATCAGGATAACTTATATAAACTCTTGGAGAAGCTTGAATTACTGGCATGTTAAATATCTCCTAAAATATCTTACTTTCTATACAAGCTTTGATTTTAAGGGGG
>JAHFBE010000030.1:0-1688 GCA_023250205.1 Candidatus Melainabacteria bacterium
TTATATCAAGACCGTATGGGCGTCAAAACAGGCCTTTATGTGATCAGATTGACATCTTCATGTGGGCAGCATCCTGTTACTCCGGACAACAAATAAACGGTATCAGATCATATTTTGAAAACAACAGGCAAATTCCAGTAAGAAACTTACGAATCATTGCTGAAGCAAATAACACTTCTTCCTGGGTACAGGGGCCTGATGCAATGTCACTTGCAACCTCACTCCCAATTATGGCTGATACCTCAGGAATTACAGATTTTTATAGCGCTGTATTTGATGAGTATCAAAATGAGCTGGCAAATCGTGGTGTACGTATAGAAGACAGGGCTCGTTCATATCTTTGGAAAGTTAGATTTATAGACTTAATGTCTAGATTTGATTCTGGCGAATCACAAGATTTGCAAGGATTTCACTTCTCTAATAATCCAAACTATAACAGAATTTTTGAACATCAATTTAGCCAACTCGAGCCAAAAATAACTGAAAATCCTGACTCCCAAGGTCAATATGCTCAATTAGAAAATCTAAAAGATGTTACCCCGGGAATAAGATGGAATGAATATCTTGCTACTCTAAGAGAGCAAAATGGAGTTGCTTAAATAGCAATTTTATAAATCTTACAAAGATTAAAACCATTTAATTTGTTAAGGAAAAGATTTTACATTACATTCTAAGTAATCTAATCTTTCATTTGTTAGATTTATGTAATGAAGTTAACATTTTTTGGTGGGGCTGGAGGAAACGTAATTCCTTCAAGGATTCTTTTAGGATCAACCTTACTTGATTGTGGTGATGCTATTCCTACAAAAGGAGAATCCAGCAACAGAAACAATCTTGCTCCTTTAAACCCTGCAGAAATTCAAAAAGTATTATTATCACATGGACACACGGATCATGTAGGAGCTCTTTGTGCTTTAGTTCAAGGTGGTTTTAAAGGAAATATTGAATCAACAAGAGGAACCAAAGAAATAACAGAAGCTCTTCTTAGAGACAACTATAATGAAAATTCTGTTAATGCTGTATTCAAACAATATTCAAATCCAATAGATTTTTTAAAACGCTTTGAAATTGAAGAGGGAGTATATGCTACTTTCTATCCTGCTCAGGGACATATTCTTGGAGCATCATCAATATTACTTGAATTTGAAAAAGAAAATCTCAGAGTCTTATATTCAGGAGATCTGGGGAATACAAACAAAAATATGCTTGAAGTTAACGGCGAAGTACCAGAGGCAGATATTGTAATAATGGAAAGTACTTATGGTTATAGAGAACATCACCCTGACTTTGGAGAATCTTTAAATGAATTATATGATGAGATAAACACTACTTACGAGCAACATGGAAATTTCTTTGTTCCTGTTTTATCAATTCATAAATTACAAGAAGGTCTTTACTATCAAAATCTTGGAATTGAAAGAGGGAAAATACCAGAGGATATAAACATTTTCGTTGACTCTACTTTGGGAGAAGTAATTACTGATATATATAAGCTGCTTCATCACAGAGAACTCTTCAGTGCTGAAGCAAAAGATTATTTTAATAATTTTTCAAAGGTTTACCCATACAACTACTCTGACTATATAAGAGCCAGTGGCAGAAATATAGTAGATGCGAGCTCTGGTTTAGATGGTTTAAGAGGACGATTCAGAAAATACTTCCAAGAACTTAGAGATGGTAAGAATTCA
>JAHFBE010000030.1:1698-30320 GCA_023250205.1 Candidatus Melainabacteria bacterium
TTCTCACAGAATTAAAGGCTCACCTTTAGATCAAATCGCAGAAGGGAAAGAAAGATTCGGAGCAAATGGTTCTTCTATTCCACTTAATGCAAAATCATTTACATTAAGTGGCTTTTCTTCACATGCTGATGCTACCCAACTAGTCACCTGGTTAGGAAAGACTAAAGCTAAATATGTTTTCCTGTTCCATGGAGAAAATGATGCCAGAGGAAACCTTAAAGAAATGATTGCAACCAATGGACTTTGCTCAAGAGAGCGAATCTTTACCCCTGATTTACTTGAAGAATTTGATTTAACCAATCTTCCAAGAGCAAGAGATATGGGTTCTGTCCCTGCAGTTATTAAAAACGGGGCTTTGCAAACAAAAGAAAAGACTGAAACAATGACTCTCTTGGGTCGCATAATAGAAGTCCCTAAAGGATTTCCTCACAAAGAATCTGCAGACTAAACATCTGATTTAACTTTACTATGAAGATTGCTTTTTGATCTTTCATGTAATGCTCTTTGTAGATTAGAAACAAATTCTTCAGCAAGAGTTGCAGATACATTATTACTGCCAAGAGCTTTGTTAAGCGCTTCCTTTAGTGCAGTCATTGCTGCTTCATTATCTTTCAAACTAACTTTAAACTCATCCGACAATGCATCTGCAAGCTTATCTACTATTCCATATTCTGTTACTGCACTGGCTGTTGCATACGACATTGCTTTGGTAAATTCCTCCCCTTTTAAAATACCAGTGACTGTCTGTCTTAATGCAACATACCCATCTTCATCTACCAAATCTTTTTTAGAGATAGATTCAACTGTATTTTTCCCTATCCTTTCTCCTGCACCTGTATTGTGTAAGGCATTAACGATTGTAGTTTCTAAATATTCAGTTAATTTATTACTTCTTAAGGCCTCAAATACTGCACCTTTTGTCGCAGTATTTATATCACCGCCACTTTGCAACTGTTCTATAAAAGGTTGTGTCATTGCAACTCTTAATTTTTGTAACTCTACAAGAAATGGTTGAATAGCTCTACTTTGTGAGCTAACATGAATGGAAATAGCATTTATTAAACCCTGAATCGATTTTACAGTATCGTCACTAACAGGTAGCTCATTTATTCCTTCACTCCTAACAAATATTTGCAAAGCATTTTCAATCGCTGGGAGATCATTCTTCTCTAGATTCTGAAGTTTACTTATAACAGATGATAAATCTCTGTTCAATCTTTTTAAACTTATACTTTTTTCAATTACTTTTTTAATCAATATTCCTAATGTTCCACCAAGCGTAAAATCAGCAGCATTATTAGCAAAAACTGTTCTAGGATTTTCAGACTTGCTTGATTGTTTTTGATCATTAATCACTTCTGCAGGTTCATCCTGAACCGCTTGTTTAAGCTCTTTCTTCCCAAACATTGTTAAGGTTCCACCCGTAGCAAATGCTGTTAAATTAGCCGCACTATTAATTAAAAAAACTCTTCTTGACTGCATAAAATAATCTCCTTGTAGATCAAATTAATAACTTTTATACAGCGCAAGCAGTAATAATCCAACAGGTCCAATCCCTGAATAAAATACATGATATTTAATCAAACCCCCTTTGGTTTAAATTATTAATTAAACAAAATACTAACCCACTAATCATGCAATTACAATGTCATATATTTAAAGATTAAGGAAATCAAACAATTAAAACTTAAATAATCCTAAAAACCATCTATCTATAAAAGAAATGGGGTAGTCTCATTATTGTAAGTTTGAAACAGCATTATTTAAGAGCTTTCATAAATGATTAATTTATTTAAAATATTTGGTTTATCCAGAAACCCTGTAGCTAGCGGGAATGCCCCTGTACAACCATCTGCATTTTCTTTTTCTGAAACAATGAATGTTTTAGAAAGTTTGCCTAAAACAAGTGGCTTTAGTGGAAAGAATTTAAAAGAGCTTGCACTTATACTGGCAAGACCAGATTTAAAACCAGCTGCAGTCTCGATAACATCACAAGTTTATAGTGGCACTGAAAATATTCTTTCATCTGATAGTGCCTATAGAAAAGTCCAACAAATAGTTTTGCCAGTTCCCTTTGCTATAGAAAGAGCAATCTTTTATCCGACAGATTATCATGTTCAAAGAGAATTTTTAATAGCTACTCCTGTTATTCAAAAAGAAGCTCCTAATTTACCTGCTAAAAAAAATTGGGAAATTACAAATGAATCAAAAAGTACTTTAAAGCTCAGCCCAGATCTATATTATGATGTAAATCCCTATTGGAAAGAATACGCCAGATATGAAATGAGAAATGATTTTAAGTCTAACCCTGTACCATGTGAAGAGCTTGTGATTTATATAGCTAACACGGAGGATAAATTGGATAAATTACTTGCTCTACGAGAAACTGGTTATAGTCAAAAAGAAGACTTACAAAGGGGGGAAGCTTTAGGAATCCCAAAAGAAGTAGCAGCAGAGTTTTGTTCTTTATCTTTACAACAACAAGTGATAGAAAATAACCGAATTGCAGATGCAGTAGATGATGGAATATTACCAGCCTCAATGAGCAATTTATGGTGGTGGACTACTATGAACTGCTTAAAAAGACCCGATGAATTAAGGATGATTAGTGAAATAGATGATTTCTATAAAGAGCTTGAAAGAGCTGCCTCTCCAGACTTACTGAAACAACTTAAAGATTAAAGAGTAAACTAAAAAAAGCAGTTATAATATAAATTGTACTTTCTAATTGTCTAATTTCTGACAATTGATATTCTAATTTTCGGGCCGTGGCTCAGCTTGGTAGAGCACTACCTTGGGGTGGTAGCAACTGAAAAGCCAATCCTTGACAGGGTTTAAGTTTAATTAAATAAATACCTAATCTCATCAGTCCAGATTGTCCAATAATTTCCCTAACATAAAAATAATACTACTTTCATAGAAAGTTTGTATATAAGAAGTGATTAAAGCGTTTAAAGAATTATATAACTACTTTAATTCAAGCTAAAACTCAATAACTATGAAATCCTGTCATAGAAACAGCATATGTTTTTTTTCCTGTTTTAGGATCAATATATTCTTCATTTTTTATTTGTTGTTTCAGCTTTTTCTCAGGAAGCTTAATCATAGAAGCAACAACAGTAATTTCTGCGTTTGGAATTGATTTCCCTCCCCAGCTAGACCTCTTTAAAATTGAATACCCCCTACCTTCTGTACTACAAGTAATGGTTGCATTCGGTAACCACCACTCATCTAATTGGTGATCTGTTAATTTGTCATCCTTGAGAACAGATGAAATGCTCACCTTAATCTCAATTTCATCAGTATCAGTTGTAGTAGATCTGCCATCCTCGTATTCAACTATTTCAATTTCTGTTTCTAGCATTATTGTAAATATAGAGCGGATTTGCATATCTTCTGATTCTGATTTGAAAGAGAAAGCTTCAACAAACTCAACAGATCCGTCACCAGTAAAGCCTAAAATACTTACGAACTCTTTGTTATCAAGACAAAAGTTTACATCCATATACCTTTCATACCATACCGATATTTGTTTCTCGTATTGTGGATAAAGCTTTGATGTTACAAACTTTATTACTTCATTCTCTGAAAACTTACTTAATAACCATTCTTTTTCCAGGTGATTCCAAAGATTGGCTGTAGAATCAATAAAATCTCTAACACTTCTAAAATATAAAACTGATGCAGCTGCGTTACTGCAATCATCTATTAATGCTGGATGTAAAGTTGCTTTATCCTCAGCAGCAAAATCATATACATTATCACTTATAAACGAACAGGTTTTTTGCTTGGTTGAAGCTCTATCAATCAATGATAACCAAATAATTACATCCTTAAATCCTTCTCCAGAACTATTGCATGGTTTTATTCTTTTATTTGCTCTATTTATAACCTCGGGTAAATATTCGTTTTTATACGGTAGAATCTCAACGTATTCTCTCTTAACTAGATCTTTTAAAAATAAGTCATATTCTAAAACAAGTTCATCATGTGACTTTAGTTTAAATGTATACCCAAAACGCTCTAACTGTTGCTGGGCTGACTCAGCAGTTTTCAGTGAATCTCTTAATTGTCTTTCAAAAACTTCTTTTACTTCTTCAATAACAATTTGAGGAATTACAAGCTTCCCATTTGTTTTTTTTAAATACTCTTCTAATTCTTTTATATTGTGCTTTAACAACTTAAAGTCTTTGCTTAATATATTTGTATCAATAATTACATCCATATAAAATCCATTCTTGTACTTACAAATGTTTAGCTACTATTTTAACTCTTTTTCTATATACATTTAGTATGATTTTTATATATGGATTTAGATTTAATAGTTGATAGCAAGCAGGTTTTAAATAAGATAAAGCTATTTGAAGGCAGTTACAAGATTTATACAGTTGATTTAAATGATTCAGGCGGCCGTAGTTATATTATTTATCCTTTCGAAATATCTTTTTATCAATATCTAATTGACAGGAAAAAATATAACTTCACAAATGAATCTTTGGCAGATTATAATTCAATCCTGTTTTCTGGAATTATTAATAGACTTTTATCAATTATTGAATTAGAAGATCCTACTCTTGTAAAGTCTAAAATCGGTTCAATATTTTATATATTAATTAAATGGCTAAAAGATTGTGTACATGAGTTTAAGTTTCCAGAGGCATTTAACTTTAAAAACAGCAATTTAATTATCTGCAAGTATTGCCTTAAACAATTTATTAAAGATGTTGACAACAATTTTATTGGCACTTCAAATTGCTTGTGCAATAGAATCTGCAGTAATGATTACACTAAGTTTTTAAATGATGAATTGGTGCATTGTATCCTTTATTCGGAAATCGAGGTTGGATTACTATACAATGCTGCGTCCAGGATGATTGTAAATATGGGGGATTTAAGCTGTGAAGATGATTTAAATAAAAGTAAATTATATTTGCAGGCAAGCATACAAGCTATATCTGAACATTTTTTGAAAAGAATAAAAAAGAAGCGTCCATTATTTAGTATAGAAAATTATAAAACCTATGAAAACGAATTGAATGTAAACTTAATGCAATCTAAAACTTATACTAAAGAAACAAAATTGCTGAACGAGTACAAAGAAGCATATTCACAAGGAAATAATCAAAAAATAAATGATCTGCTTAATGAGCGTAATTTACCTATCTTTAAAAAACTAAGAGCTATTGATAAAGAAGTCAGTCCAAGGGTTCAATCTCAGTATATTAGAAAGCAACCCTAGAACTTGCTTATATTTTAGCTTTAAGGCTTTTTAAGGAAAAAGCTAAATAATTTTGAATAAAGTTAGCAACCTTACTTTTTGCATTTAACTTTAAATTACAAACTAAATAAACTAATATTTTACTTGTACATAGAAATGGAGGTACAAGTGCAATTAACAGTAAACAGATCTAGTGACAAAAGCTTAAAATGTCTGAGCCTCGGTAATGAAGCCTATTCTAATGCTAGGGAAATGGCAGGAGAAGATTCATTATCAGTGTCAGGATATCTTAGAAATCTTATTAAAAAGACTTATATGAAATGGTCTCAAAAGAAGAAAAAGCTGGAAGCCATTAAGACTGAATAAAAATAAAAAACTGATGCAGCTACATGGAGTTACATCAGTTTGATTTGGGATGATTAAAACTTAACAACTTATTCTACCCAAAACATTGGATCCATGCAACTAAAAATAAAGGAAGGTGCATGTATGCATCGTAAGGATTTTTTGTGCATTTTTACTGATTCTACAAAGAGAGTGATGAGTTCATGTATTTGTGGAGCGCCAAGTGAGATTGAAGGAGTAATTAAAAAACTTATACATCCTTCAAAGAAAAAAGATCAAGAAGTCTTTTGGAGGATTGTATGACTACTCTAAGAGATGCCAAGTTCTGCTGTTGCAGCTGCAGAAAATATCTTCAAAGATTTTACTTTCAAGCAGATATTCCAGGGCTTAGGCTTTATAAGTATTTCTGCATAATCTGCATTGCAAAAGTAATGAAATATGGGGGTATTTATCAATGACAAATATCTCATCTGAAAAAATCTGGTGCAATGATTGCCGGCAATTACTGCCGGCTGATCAATTTGCAAAAAGAGCAAAAAGCGTAAATGGTTACCAGCCGCGGTGTTTAGGATGTGCCAGCAGGCGGATCACAAAGTGGAAATCTAAGAATAAGCATAAGGAATTAAAAAATGCAGGACAGTTAATGCTGTTTGTAGGAGGTGTAAATTGAAACGATTTACTGATACAGACAAATGGAAAGACCCTTGGTTCAGAAAACTATCAGTCGATTACAAAAATCTTTGGCAATACATCACTGACAATTGTGATAATGCTGGGGTATGGAAGCCAGACTTTGAACTGGCATCATTTTGTATTGGTCAAAGTATTGAGCATGAAGAAGCTCTAGATCTTTTCAACCAAGATAAGGAAAGGATTAAAGTACTTGATAATGGTAAATGGTACATTACTGATTTTATATCTTTTCAATGTGGTGAGTTAAAAGAGAAATGTAAACCACATGCTCATGTTTTATCTTTACTAAAAAAGCATAACTTATATGAAAGGTATGCAAAGGGTATCCATACCCTTAAGGAAAAGGACAAAGATAAGGATCAAGATATAGATCAAGAAAAAGAAGAAGAGAAGAAAAAGAGATTTATAAAACCTTCACTCGAAGAAATTGAACAATACATAGCAGAACAAAACTACACAGTTGAGCCAGAAAACTTTTTCAATTTTTATGAAAGTAAGGGCTGGAAAGTCGGTAATCAGCCAATGAAGGATTGGAAAGCTGCTATTAGGACCTGGCAATCAAAAAACAAGAATAAAGCTCTTGCTAAGGCTTATGGAGTAGGACAGCAAGTAGCAAATAGCATGGATGCTTTTAAAGCATTTAATGAAGAAATGGAATTAAAACAATTGGAGGGGAAATAAATGTTAGATCATAAAACATATTCAGTAGGCATGGTAAAACTTGGTGAATTATTCCGAAAAGGTGAAAGCTTATCTAAGTTATTCCTAGCTACTTATTACCAAGCAATTGAGCAATTAACTGATAGTCAATTCAATAGAGCTATTGATTATCTTATTAAATATCATGATTCGCATTTTTTCCCAATACCAAATGAATTATTTAAAGCTGTTGCTGCAACCAGAGAACAGGCTCAGATTACACCAGAAACAAATAGAATAGAGCCAAACTATTCACCTTGTCCAACAGAAGTAAAGAAACAAATGCAAGAGACAATGGAACGATTAAAAAAGAAAGGCATAAAATAACAGAAGATTCTAAACAAGCTATCATGGTTGAAAGAATTGCATCAAGAGTTGCAGTTATATACAAAGTAATTAAAATGCAGGATATCAATCATAAATTAGAGAGAAAAGCTTAATCTACTTTAGTAGTAGGAAAGTAATAAAAAAGTAGTAATTAAATCGTTTGTTAATTCTCTAAAATTGATTAGAACAAAAATGGGACAAAAGCGAGACAAAAACAGGTCATACAAACACACAGAAATCAAACAGAAGTCAAACAATTCTGACACAGCTTTAATCTAGTTACTCTCTATATAAAACCGCCAAGAAAACGTCATAAAAGCATCAAATTAAAAGTGCATCTATCAGTTGCAGTGCAGAAACAGTATTCTTGCTTCTAATTGAACCTACTGCAACTGGAAGAATAACGGCTGCTACTAGCAGTGCATCAACAATCGGGCTAAAATCGGACCAAAGCCGGACCATTTTATCTAACCATCAATACCAGCTACAGCTGCTCCTGCAACAGAAACTGCTACTACTGCAGATCTGACATTTGGAGTAACATCTTTAAGAATATAAAATCGCACAGAAACCACAGAGAACCCGCACAATTTTACCTACAATAAAATTACCCTGTTTCTACCCTCTTTTTTCCCGTTTTTTTAATGATTTAAGATTAGAAATTATTATGTAGTTCTTTGAATTGGAAATTAACTTTCAAAAGGATAAGAGCAACAGTAGCTAATTTATTACCCTGTATTAAGGTATAACAACATTATGATATTAAGCCCTATCCAAGGAAGGCAGAAGATATCACAAGATTAGTTCAATAAATATAATTGACAGCAAAGATATAATACAAATAAGAGGGTTGTCATTTGTATGTTTAAACTTTTATTAGCATTAATACTTACTTTAAATATATTAAGTCCAAACACAATTGTGCTCGCAAACGATCTAGACTTTTACAGAAAACATCCCAATATAGATATCTATCAATGGGTTGAGTTAGTAGAAAAACACCCACATGTTTTAACAATAGCTAAAGATTTATATAATTGTTCATCAATAGATTTAAGTGATGGGTATATAGGTAACCATTCAATTAATTATTGGTATTGTTTAAAAGAAGAGCAACAAAGAATAAGTATCAATAACGATAAGATTATGAGAAAACAAATAGCGAACCTTACTTATCAGATCAATCATGAAGCTAATTTCGGTACTCCTGTTTATGGAGGATATGCTGAATCACCTATCTTGAATACTTATATTGCCGGAATGCAAATGTATAATGCATGGCAACAAAACAATCCATTTGGATTTCCACAAAATAATCCTTTTGGAGCTTATAAATAATTAACTAACCTTTAGGAGGCAGTAGCTATGAACTTACTTGGTTTTTTTATTTTTTTTGGTTTAGGAATTGTCATTTTATGTGTACTAGGTCCCGTTTTCTTTACATTAATGAACCTCTTAGGCAATTTAGATACTATCTTAAATGTAAAATCAGAAACAATGTCAGAAAACCACTTTGAAGAAGTGGAAGATAAACAAAGCAACACTCGCAAAACTTTTTATGCTAAGACAATTCGTACCATGAATAAAAACGATACCAAATTAAAAGAACGTGAAAGTACAATTAAATACTATGATATATACAAAAATGGTGAGTTAATTCACAGAAAACACTTTGATAGAAATGGTAAATTACTCTTTGAACAAGATTATAAATATAATGAGTGGGCTAAGTCATATGGAATTGACTTGGAGTCCTACCTTTCATAGTATTACCACCCCTGCATTTCCCGGATCACTTCTTCTCCTGATGTACATAAATATCCCTGTGTTGTCTTCAGATCTGCATGTCCAAGAGCTAACGAAATAATATTAATTGGCTTTCCTGCATTAGCAGCAACAGTAGCAAAAGTCCTTCTGAGTCCATGTGGTGATACTTTTATTTCAACCCTTTTTGCAAGCCGCTGTATTTTTCTATTTAAAGTATGCCTGTTATAAGCTATAGCTTTATCTGATCCTCTAAATCTAGTTATAAAGAAGTTTTCAATGTCCGCTTTCGGCCTTACCTTTAAATAACCTTCCAGGGAATCTTTTAAGTTCTTGCAGATACCAACATATCTATTCTTCTTTCCTTTCCCTAAATGAACAAACATTTTCCCGGCAGATAAATCTACATCCTGCAATCTGAGATTACATAATTCTGAGCCTCTAAGACCTGCATAACCCAAAGTAGCTACTAAAGTTTTATTTAAAATCATGTCATATTCACTCTGTCCATTTTTCCTTATTTTGGCTTCAGTAATTAATCTTCCAAACTGTTCTTCTGTACAATGAAGCTTTTTAGCTGGATATAGCCTTTTAGGTTTTAGCTCTTTAAGCTTTTCAAATAACTCGGATTTACAATAACTGTTTTTTACTAAATACTTAGTAAATGATATTACTCCTTTATAGATATTTTCTTTTGTAGCAAACATTTTAGGATCTATACTGCTAAGCACTGCTCTTAAACACTCTACAGATATAAGAGGTGTTCTCTGATATCTTCTAGGTAATCGTTTCCAGTAAGCATTTAAGGCGTAATTATTTTTTATAACAGTCTCTCCGCTCATTGGTTTACCTACTAGAGCACCACTTCTACACCAATCAAGCCATTTAATTTGTTGTTCTTTTAGGAAACCAAAATCAGAAAGATATTTATCTTCTTCTTTCTTTTTCTTATAATTCAGTTTCCATTCTAGATAGCTTTGGATCGGGACTACATATTTAAGCCCACCCTGACCTATAACACTTATTGCTGGGATCTCACCTCTACTTACAAGTCTTTGAACAGTTTTCCTTGATACGTTTAATTCCCTGGCTATATTTTCTAATCTGATAGAATCTTTCATATGTCCTCTTTTTAGAGGACAATCTGGACAGAACTCTGAGTTAATTTTTCAACTTATCTTAATCGGGCCGTGGCTCAGCTTGGTAGAGCACTACCTTGGGGTGGTAGGGGTCCCGGGTTCAAATCCCGGCGGTCCGATAGTTTAGTACAAATATTTTCTAAAATGCGTTTCTGCTCATCCGAGAGCATGTTTGGATCAGTTTTATCCAGTTCACACCCTAAATATTCTTTTTCAATAGCTGGATAGTCTTCAATGATAGGAATGAACCAATCGTTTGGTTCTATGTGCAGAATACTATCTTTTAATGAAAAGTTCACACCTAGAGCAGTAGCTATTGCTCTTTTCTTTTGTATATCACCATGCATAAAATGGTAATGTGCATAAGTAGCAAAGTTAAATGTTTTTTCAGAAAGCTCTAACCAATCCTGAGCTCTTTCTTCAGTTTCTCTTAAAAGTTCCTTTAATCTATTAACCTCATCTACCAACAGAGTCTTCTTTTCAGTATATTCTTCATCAGATATTCGTTCGCTCAACCTTAGGTCTAATAATCTATCTAACTGAGCTTGTGTTGCTACTAAAGTCTTATGTCTTGTTTCATATATATTAGTTCTATCTTCTATTTCTTTTTTATTGAGTTCTTTATGTTTATTAAGTATAAGAGTTTTAATCTCAGGTATGATTGTTAATTTTTCAATTTCTCTTTCAATTTGCTCTTCTAAAACTTCAGCTTTGACTTGCTTTCTTTGTGAGCAATTGTAATCTTTCTTTTTTCTAGTACAGTGATAATAATGGTAATCTTTTAACGAATTTGTCTTTTTTATAAGCTTGGTTTTTGTAATAGCTGTAATCTGACAACCACATTCACCACAACGAATAAATCCAGTAAATGGAAATTCTCTTGTCTTTGGTCTTTGTTTTCCTTTATTGCCTAGCAATATTTGAACTTTATCGTATTCTTTAAGTGTAATCATGGCTTCATGTTTTCCTGGCTCTGGTTGCTCTTTTCCTCTCCAAGTAATTATTCCAGCATAAAACGGATTAGTAAACATTGTATAAATAGCAGACCTGGATAGTTCTTTACCACCTAACTTTCTTGTTTTCTTTGTTTTAAATCCCCAGTTTTTATTTACAATATCTAAAATTTTATTTGCTGAATAATTACCAGTAAGCATTAAATCCCACATTTTTCTTACTAGTTCATACCTTTCAGGGTCTTTTTCAATGTAGCTTTCACCAGTCTCATTATTTCTAAAATTTATATAGCCAATTTGTGGACGATTAGGAAAAACCCCTTTCCTTAACTTAGCGTCATGCCCACGGATAACGTTTTTACTTAAATCCATCACGTACTGTGTTGCCATTCCACTTTCTACACTAAAAAGTAACCCTGCATTTTCCGGGAAATATTCTCTTTCAATAGTTCTAATTACTTTTATTATTCCTTTTTGAAGCATCCATTGAACCCTACCATTGTCCACAGGATTTCTAGAAAGCCTGTCTAATTTCCAGCAAAGTATTCCATCTGCTCTGCCAGATTCGATTTCTTTAAGTACTTTATAAAATTCAACTCTCTTATCAGGGTCTTTAGCTGATTTAGATTCAGTAAACTTACTGACTATCTTATAATCAAGTTCCTTAGCAAGTTTCTCAAGCCTATAAATCTGGTCATCAATGGACTGAACCTGCCTAGTGTCATCTTCTGTGCTTTTTCTTGCATATATAATATATTTAACTTTTTGATTGTTTTTTAACATCTCTAGCAAAAGCCCTCTCCAAGCGGATTTCAGGTATATCAGGTATATATTGTATAGTGTGTTTAACCCAGATAAAGTGGCCCCCCTAGTGCCTCTCACTATTGTTTTTATGCTATGAAGTTTTAGAATACTCAATAATATGTATTAGTTTTAACCTTCTGTCCTTTTTGGATGGTTCTTGATAAATTAATCCTGCATTTTCAAGCATAAGAAGAATCTGTTGTCTTAAAGTCGCATCTTGTAAAGGTCTTCCATATACATCAAAGTACTTTTTTAATACCTCTGGTCTTGTAAGTCCATATTCTTCGAGATTATATTTTCTTTGTTTTTCTTCATAGGCTGGAGAAATTACTTCTTTGAAAATATTATGAATATATGGTGGTAAATTAAGCTCTTGGCTTTGAGAAACTTCTTGCCAAATTGTATAAGCTTCTTTTATATCGTTATCACTGGCAAAAATGCAATTATCATCTTTCTCTCTAAACCAACAATTTAGTAATGCTAAAGCTTTAATGAGTGACATAAACTTAGCTATGTCTCTTTGATGTCTTGGTTTTAATTTTTTATTATTCTTGAAGAATAACTCTTCTACTAGAGAGGAATTTAAAATAAGAACATCATTTATATTTTCTTGTTTTATAGCTTTTATTCTCTCTTTAAGGAGAATCCGTTCAGGATTAGATTCAATTAAGCTGGAATAAGAATAAGCGTCAGATTCCTTTTTAATTTTTTCTAATATTGCTTCTCTAATCTTTTCCTGACTAGTTTCTGGGCTAAGAAGAACAAATCTTGTAGATTCTTGTTCGTCAATATTTAATCCTGCAGTACAAAAAATAACCACAGGGTAACCAACAAGAATAATTGTTTTGGTCTTATTGCCACCTCGCTCACTTTTATCTGTTATTTTTGATTTTAATCTCTTTTTGTCATGAGAAAGCATTGGCCTCAGTCTTTCTAAGAGTTGATTATGTGGTTGGTCAAGAAATATAAGTATTTTTCTTGACAGGTCAATAACCCTTTCATTTTTTTCTTTATCATGGCTACCTTCTTCATGAAAAAAAGCATTTGGACTTGCATAGGCAATTTCCATTACATCTTCTTTTGGAAACAATTTAGCAACTTCTTGAGGGAGAAAAGACTTTCCGGTAGCAGAAGGAGCATTAAAACTGATATTTAGTTGACCATCTTCTGTATACGCAGTTAGCATTGTGAGACAAGTAATTAGTTTATTATTTTCATCTTTTTTTATTGTTGCTCCAAGAATATTAATCAGTTCAATTATAGATAAAGGTTTAAATTGATTTGTATCAATTGTTGGTAACATATTTTTAGAATATGAAAATAAATCTTTAATAGTTCTTTTTTCATATACTAAAAAGTCTGTAACATCTTTATGTCCATTGCTCATTTCCGGTAGGTCAATTTTGTGAACCCCTAGTCCTTTTATTTCAAGCAATATCTGCACAGCTTTTTCAGCACCTGCTTTACCAGCTTTGTCATTGTCATATAAAACGGTTATTTTAGTTAACTTTTTTGCTTGCACTAATTCAGCAATGTATTCTTTCCATTCTGTTTTAAAAGTACTAGCACCACCAGTAAATGTAATTGCTGGTATCCCATGTGCTTCTAAAACTAGCTTGTCAAACTCCCCCTCACACAAGACAAGTTCACTATGGTTATTTAAAGTCTCATGGTCAAATATTTCCTGTTTAGCACCTACAGGAAATGTTTTCATTTTTTCTGTTTTAATTGTCATTTTTATTTTCCTCCATTGGATTCCGGCGTAACTTTAATAAAGTATGCTTTCCATTCTTATCTTTTATTGGAATTACTATCCATGTTTTCCCATAGCAGTTCCACCAGCCAAGTTTATACTTGTTAATTAATTGGTCTGGTATACCTCTGTTGTTTAAATAAGTTCTAATCTCTTCAGGTAAATTTTTATGGCATGTTTCAATGAGTTCAGCAGTCAGTTCTTCTTTTTCACTGTTTTGTTTTTTGTTGCTTTTACTTTTTGGAAGTTCAATATTATATTTATCTGCTATTTGTTTAATTGCTTCTTTAAAGTCGACATTATGGTGAAGCATGTACCAGTCAAAAATGCTTCCTTTCTTATCACATGCATGACATTTGAATAATCCGTTAGCTTCATTTATAGACAAACTTGGATTACTGTCATCATGAAAACAGCATTTGTGGTTCTTACTGTTTAACGTGAAACCATAATCTGCATAGAACTTTTTAAAGTCAATTTGTTCTAATATTATCTCTTTGTAGGTTTTCATTTCAATTTTCTCCTTCTGTTTTTGAAAGTTCCTTTCTTCTTGCTTGTAATTTTTTATAGCCTTCTTTTGTCATAGGATGATAAATTTCCTTCGTTAAAGTTAAAAGTTTTGAATAAATTTCTAACGTTTTATCAGCCGGGATGTGCTTTTTAAATTTTGCAAAATAAATAGCTTGAAATTTTTTGATATCATCATCTGATAGCATTTTTAAATGCCTCATTGATAAGCTCTCGTATTAGTGAACTTGTAGAGCTTTGTCTACACCGAGCTAAGAACTTAGCTTTTTCAAAAGTACAATCAGGAATTACAAAAAACCTGAGATAATGTTTCTGTTTTATATTTTCCATTTTTCGCATACTCCTCTCTTTCAAGAGAAAAGTATATTAAAAATGGGAATAAGTATCGGACAGTTATAGTAATAAAATATTTGTCTTATTTTTTACTTATAATTTTGCAGACATTTAGAGCCCGTGTTTAACTGTCTTATATTAAAAATAATAAATGCTACCAGTCGTACCAACTTTATTTTCAAGAGCTTTTACTCTGTTTGGAGGCTGAGATTTAAAAGTAGATGACTTTTTAAACCTATACATTCTTTTCTGTGCTGTTTGATACTGTTTGTTTATATCATCATCATCAGAACATAGTGCAGATTCATTCTGGAGAGCATTTATTAAATTACAATCATGTTTATCCATTGAGTTTAGTACATTAATTGCATAGTCAATATTCTTCGAGGATTTCATCCTTGATTTACCATATATCTCTTTCTTAATTTGTTCAATTTTCTTTCTTCCAAGTTGTAGGTCATTGAACTGTGTTTCAGGATATAGCATTATAGACATCTCATAATTATTTTCTTTAGAATCAACCCGTATATTAAACAATGTTCTGGGTAAGAAAAAATGACCTGTTAGTGTCAACCATTTTATTGGTCGTCTCCATAAATCAGATAGCCCATATTTTTTAATTATTAAATCTAAATCATTAAGTCGTTTTTCTAATGGAGTATCACTGTAAGCATCATGAATAATAGTTATCAAATTACTTAAATCTTCAATGCTTTCCCCATGGTAATTTGAATTATATTTATCAAAAATATCGTTGATTTTTTTTCTATACTTATCTGACATATCCATTTCTAAAGCATGCCAAGCAAACTCCATTTTATTAAAATTAATATCTTTAAATGAATCTTTCAATGGCTTTGTGTCTTCTTTGGATTTTCTACCATAAGCAAATTTATCCAAAGCACAACTTTCTGAAAAGTCTATAATATCTTTTATGAAACTATCATTAATTAATATTGGTGTAATGACTTGAGTAATTTGTTTTTTTCGTTTTTCATAATATTTATTTTCTAGCTTGCTTAATTTATTTGGGCATATATCTGCCAGGAATAAGTCTGTTACTAAATAATTTTCTAACCTCTTGTTTATAAAATCGGACCACTTAACCTTAAAGTCAAGTGGAAAAATAAACTCAGCAAACAAGTTGGGTAATTCCTCTCTAGCGAACTTTAAAGTCTTTTCATATGTTAATGAAGTCATTTTTAATGTTAATCGTAATTCTAAAACTTCCCAGACCACATTTAGAATATCAAAATAATACTTCCAAATCCAAAATTAAAGGTAATTACTATTAAAAGTAATGAATAATGTATGATTTCTAACTATTATTAACGCCCAATCGCATTAAAGTTATATAAGTTTGGTGTTATTTTTTGAACTGTTCCAGAATAACTATGAGGCTTTATTTGTGTACCTGTATTTTGTTGGAGCAATAAAGCACCTGTTAAAGCCTGAGTTCTTGCTGCATCTTGAATAGCTTCAATTTGCATTAAAGCAAGCTCTTGTTGAGTGTATATTGGTTGACCATTTTCATAATTTCTTGAAGAGATTAATTTTCCATTAGTAGCATATTCTTGAGCTAAGCCATGAAGAACACCATCTTTAAAAGTTGCTTTTTTCTGAATCATTCCATCAGGATAGTAAGCAACTGCAGAACCATTTAAAATATCACTTCTGAAGTTTACAGCATATTGCAATATCTCATTTTTGTAATATGTTTTAAATAAGCCATCTCTTATTTTGCCTCTTAAGACCCCTTCTTCTTTCAGATTTCCATTGTTGTAATAGAGCTTGTATGGCCCATTTAGAATATTGTCTACAAAGGTTACAGAGCTTATAAGGTATCCTTCAGGACTATATTTAGTACCAATACCATTCAATCGGTCATTAACTGCATAGGACTCAGACTTGATACTGCCATTACGATAATATTTTTTTATAACTCCATTCTTCTTGCCATTAACAAATATTCTTACAGCTTTAATCTTTTTCCCACCAAAATAGTATTCTTTTACAACTTCTGCATTTGCTGGTAATGCAATTCTTATATAAGTAGGAAGTAAAAGACTAATAATCAAAACTACATAAACGACTGTATTTAATTTATTTCTCTTCATATATTGTTACCCTGCCTATGGTTTCAATTGTATCAAGCGTGAGGACTATTGTCCGTAGACTAATAATCCTCACAAATACCATAATACAAATTATGGTTGATAAAGACTTACAGACAATTGGAAAAACAATTAGAAAACTTAGATTAGCAAAAGGGTTGTCGCAAGAAGAACTAGGTGCTGAAGCTGGTTTAGACCGTACATATGTTAGTGACATAGAGCTTGGAACAAGAAACTTCGGAATAAAAAATCTTATAAAGATTGCTAGAGCATTAAAAGTAACAGCAGTATATTTATTGAAAGAGTTATAAAAGCTTAGGGCTGATGTTGATTGGATTTTAGACCTGAAAGAATAAATGCCCTTTTATCAATTTTAAATCCTCTGATGACTAACTCTTAAGTCTTTTTTATCTCTCATCCATAAAGGCAACACTTCAGATTTTCTATTATCTTTTAATTTTAATAAAACTTCTTTAAGAGCCTGGTCAAAGTTCATTCCTTGATGCTTATGGATTTGTTTTTCAACCAATTCTCCAGTTATTTTAGCTTGTAGTGTTCGTGAAGCTGTTAAAGCTCTAGCTGCTCCAATCTTTTCACTTGGTTCTGAACTGTGACTTTCCATAATACTTACAAGGCAAACTTCTGTTTCTTGTTCTCTTTGTAAAACAGTCTTATATTCTTTTTTAGTATCTTCTAATGCTTCTTTTTGGATTTCTTGTTTCACCTTTGTTTCATTTTCGGACTTTATTTCAGCCCATTTATATCTAGCATGCCAGGTATGAATTGTTTGAAACGGAATGTTTTTTAACTTTGAAATCTCGTTTAAAGTTGTTCCACTTATAAATAATTTCAGACATTCATTTTTTAATTGTTTTGAGTATTTAGGCATTTATTTACCGAGATTCTTTTTCTCGAAAGGCTCTATCCAAACTTTTTCTATGTTGTAATATTCTTTTGAAGATATTTCTAAACAACGCTTATATTCAGATTCCACACATCGGCTACAGGACACTAAGTCTAAAGGGGTAGCTTCAATAAGCTTTTTAGTATGTGCAGGCAACTTCCTGCAATATATTTTTGAGTAACATTCACACCTATATTCTTCTCTTTCCTTCTGATATTTGCTCTGTGTAAAGGGAAATGAACAACCGGATAAAGCTATAGAGATTAATAATAAAGGAATAATTTTACTCATAATTGAAATTATTGTATCAAGTTATGGGACTGATTGTGTGTGGACTTATTGTCTGGAGAGCTTTAATCTCCTTATATATGGCAAATACAAGCCTACAAATAGTTGGTAAAACTATCAAGAAATTAAGAGAAAAGCAAAAAGTATCTCAGGAAGAGCTATCCTTTCGCTCCGGTATCCATCGCACTTACATGGGACGTGTCGAAAGAGGCAAGCAAAACCTATCTCTTCTAAATATAATTAAAGTTGCACAAGGATTAAAAGTTCATCCATCTGTTTTATTAAAGGAGCTTTAGTATAAAAGTGCTCACCCAGATGATTCCCGGTGGCCACAGAACGCATTAATACATGGCCATCTTGATAAAACCTATATCTGGTGGGGTTTCTGTTTGAATCTGAGGCCCTTGCATTATTAGAAAATTTCACTACTCCAGGCTCAGGGTTTGATTGCTTTTTATTTTACTCAATATAAGAATTCGTAATAATTTACCACTTTGAAAAATGCTGATGGTGCTCCAATTGCTCTTAACGATTCTTTCATTAAACTTGACCTGCCAATTGTCTTAATCCAGGAGACTTTCCTTGAGTGGAAAGAATCATGTGGTAGTGATGTATTGTATTCATATTGTGAGCAAATCTTACCTATATAAATCAAGTTGTTTTTAAGACTCACAAATATAATAAAATCATTAATCTCTACTTCGAATATAAATCTATAGAGTTGACTAGCAAAAACTCGACCTGCACCAACGACAATATTTGGATAAAATTCTTTTAGTTTATTGTATATATCGGTCTTGGATGATTTTAACGAGCATAGATTGCCAGTTTTCCCCCAAGACAGGGCAATGAGCTCTTTATTAATAAATATATCTTCTAGCTCTTTTTTTTTGCCAGCTCTGATACACCAAACATTTTTATCCATACTACTTATATTTTGTTTTATACCTACAATACCATCTTTGCAATGGCATTAAAATGTTAATTATATAAGCCTTTCCATAATTAAATTATAAATAGATTAGAATTACAAATGAAATGGCAAAAAACAATCAATTAAAAGAAATATTAGAGTTAAGTCATACTTTAAATGAAAAGTATAAACCTTATGGATTTTATTGGTCTAAAAAATCCATACATTTAGCAAGTGCAGCATATTCAATATTTTCAAATAAAGATGATATTATTTGTGACCCATTTTTAGGGTCTGGTAGTTCCCTATATGGAATATTTAATCTTCCAAGAAAATTTATAGGAATTGAATTGAATGAAATGCCTTTAAAGTTAATTGAGTTTAACCTGCGTAATGATAAGGATTTTCTTATATCTTATATGGCAAGAAAACTAAATAGTTTTAGAAGTGAGTTCAATTGCTTATACAAATATCCTTGTCTGACTTGTGCTTCCGAACTAGTTCTAAAATATGCATATGTAAACATTGAAAATGGTAATTTGTTTCCTACCCAGTTTAGCTTGGAATGTAATTTATGTGGAAAGGTAGTTCTCAATAAAAGTAATAATCATTATTTCAAGAAATATACAAATTATTATATAGAAAGGAATAATAAACTGAGAACTAAAACTGCTTTAAAATCAGATGGAAATCTTATAAAAAACACAAGAATAGCTATTTCTGAAGATATGCACATTTCACAATTATTTAGCCCTATAAACTTTTACATCCTTGAGCAATATAAAAAGCATTTTAAAAATGATGACATTATGTTATCGCTTTTATGTGGGGTGCTTCAGTTGTGTAAATTTACGGACAAAAAGTCACAATCTCAATTCCCGTATTGGTTTCCTAAAAATGATTCGTTAGATAGAAATATCCTTGATTTGTTAGAGAAAAAAGTAAAAGAATTAAAGTCTAAAATGTTCTATTTAAATTCAAATATCAAAATCTGCAATTCCTTTAACCAGTTAAAATTAGAAGATGGTAAGGCATGCTACTTACTCAACAAGTCAGTAAATAATATTGACAAAAAGGATTTACCTCATGGTTGTATAGACTTGGTTATAACAGACCCACCATATTTTGACCAAGTGGCTTATTCAGAGTATTTAAAGTTGTGGGAGTATTTTACTGGATATAAATCTGACTTGAAAAATGAAATTATTGTAAGTCAACGGTCTGAATATCTATCTGACAAGAGTAAGTATTTAAATGATTTAAATTGTGCATTTGAAAATATAAGTAAGATATGCACAAACGAAGCAAGAATGCTTCTTTACTTTAAAGATACTAATTTAAATAACATGAATTCTGTTCTTGATATCGTATCAAACAATGGATTCGTTTTTAAGGAACAATGCCATGTAAATAAAAACACCTATACTTATAAGCAAAATGCTACTCCAGAGGGTACTTTGTTTGGTGAATGTATGTTGTATTTTCAAAAAAACAAGAAATTGATTGTAAATCCAAGTCATAATAAGATAATCGATAAAAATGAAAATAATGAAGTGATGATTATTCAGTTTATTGATGATTACTTAAATGGTTGCAAATCTGCGTCTCTTTCTGAAATCTTGGACAATGGGTTACTTAAAATGTTGTATGAAAATAAATTATTGGATAGAATAAGTAATACTCATGTAAAAAATATTCTCGATAAACACTTTTGCTGGGATGATTCTAAAAGGATATATAAAACAATGAAAATTAAAAATAAAAGCCAAAGCAATAAAAAATCCAAATCAAAATTAAATATAATTAAAAAAGAATCAATAAATAATGGAAAAGTTGTAAGTAAAGAATCCCCCGAAACTAAAAATGGCAAAACAGCTGATTATGCTAATTTAGTCCATAATAACGGCAAAATTAATATTAACAATCTAAGCAATAAATTAATTGATTTAGATTGTATAACCTACTTAAAATCATTACCAGATGGTCTTTTTGATTGCTGTATTACTGACCCACCTTATAACATTTCTGGTTATGACAATAAAAAAGAAATAGGCTGGTATAAATCGAATCCTTTATGGAAGGTGAATAAATCATTTAATAAAATTAATGAGAAATGGGATAAGTTTTCAAACACGTCTTATTTTGATTTTACCTACGAATGGCTTAATGAAATTAGACGTGTATTAAAGCCCAATGCAAATATTATTATTTTTGGTAGTTATCATAATATTTTCAAAATAGGTTTTTTGCTTGAATTATTGGACATTCGAGTTGTTAATTCTATCGTATGGTACAAAAGAAATGCTTTTCCAAATATTACTCAAAGAATGTTTTGTGAGAGTACTGAATATATAATATGGGCAGTAAATAACAGTCAAAAAAATGCAAAGAATTGGACTTTTAATTATGATATCGCAAAAGAATTTAATAAGGGTATACAGATGAGAAATATGTGGGATATTCCAATGACACCAAGAAGCGAAAAGTCATTTGGAAAGCATCCTTCTCAAAAACCAATTGAAGTTATTGAAAGATTGGTTATGTGTTGTACAAATCCAGGAGACTTTGTTGTTGACCCTTTTTGTGGTTCTGGGACTGTCCCATTAGTATCTAAAAAGAATAATAGATATTATCTAGGGATTGATATTAATCCTGAGTATATTGAATTAGCCCAAAAGCGTATAAGTGGCTCATTTAATAACGAATACAATGAATTATCTAATGGAAAATATCCTGATAGGATAAAAAAAGAACTGGTTTCACAATTGAAACTCATATAACTTTATTAGCATTTATAATCTGTAAGTTACCTTTTGTTAAAGAAACCTGAAGTCGTCTTAAATTTGGATTCCTAGTTCTTTTTTCTTTCAACTTCTTTTTTAATAGTTTAACTACTACTCCTGGTTTGGCTGAATACAAAGCAGTTAGTTTTATAGATGTTTTATCAACAACGGCAAGAATAATTTCTTCATCATCTAGATACTTCTTAAGAACATTTTCAGAAATATCTTGAAATTGCCATGAATGATTTTTTGATACTTTATATTCATATGCATTTCCTTCACTATCATAAGCATCATGTGCACCGGCACGTCCACCTTGTTCAGAATTAACTGAGTGTCCTAATTCTGCTGATACAATAACCTCCCATATCTTATTACTGGTTAAAATATTGGACACAGATGTTAATTGCTCCAGTTCTTTCTTTATCTTAAATATTTTTTTTAATTGCTCATAATACTTACCATTTTTTTCTGAATCTATAATAGTGTTAGTCTTAGAAATATTTAGTTGTTCAATCTGATTGTGACTTACATTCCACATTTTTCTGGTATTTGTACTTCTTTGAGTGACCTGTTTTAAGTGTTCTGCCATAATATTGCCAGGTACGTCATAATACCAATCAAAAACTTCTGTACCTCTCGAATCATTTATATGAGCAAAAATAACTGACTTAATAGACCTAAGTGATTCAATTGTTGTGTCGCTATAATCATTGAAAGTCCATGTATGATTCGAGCTGCTTTCCCTATAATGTTTATATTCGTAAATATTACCCAAGTCATCTTTTGCATCTTTTGAGCCTGAGTGACCAGGAATTAATTTATGCCCTAGCTTATTAGCAATAATAATTTCATATAGCTTACTGTTAGACCAGATATCATTAACCATATAATTTTCAAGAAAATATTTTTGTATATCTCTTAAAGGAGCTAAAAGTTTCTCAAGCTCGAATTTGTCAACTTGAATAAATTTATGCAGCATAACTAACTGCCTTGACGAAATGGGATAAGGTTAAGTTCTCAAATGTAGATATCAATGGAACCCGCTCAAATTTTGTACAATTGCTCGAGGTTAAGTCTGATTTTAGCAATAAATTTATTTTTACATTACTTTATTGGCTATATAGAAAAAATAGATAACTTTTATCAAGTTACTTATTTTGTCAAGTCCTCGTCTTGTTGATTTTTGCAAAAAGTTGTGGTTGAATTAATTTAAGCCTAACAAATAAAAGATTTAAATGGAAACGCTATTACAACACTCTCTGACAAAGAATTTCAGTGTCTTCTTTAACAAGCTGAATCCATCAATTACATTTGAAGAAATTGCTGCTAGAGAATACAAAAGTATAAAAAGTCTGATAGAAAGTCCTTCTGGATTAGCCAGTAATTTATCACCAGTCTGCTTTTTGCAAGGCTCCTATAAACAAGATACTGCAATTCATTCCATAAATGACGTAGATGTAATAGCTTTATGTAAATTGTGGCAACCAGGTTCAGGAACTGGACAGTCTTGGGGCAGAAATGAAATTTTTGACACTATATCAGCACCATTACTCAATGATTATAGATATAAAAATAAGATAAGTTACAAAACGAGTAGCATGTGCATTAAGATTGATTTAGGAATTAAAATTGAAATTTTACCCGTAGTATATAAAAGCGACAATAATAACCTGGATTCAGAGCCATTTAGATTATGGCGACCAGAAGAGAATAAATGGTGTGATGGGTTTGCACGTTATCACCAACAAAAATTAACAGAAAAGAATAAACAAACAGCAGGGAATTTTATTCCAGCTGTAAAAGTATTTAAGCATATCAACAAAATCCATTTTCTAGATTCAGTTTCTTTCCACATAGAATCTTTCTTGTATAACTTGCGTGATGATTTTTTTATTGGTAGCAATGCTTACTTTATATCTCAGCTATTAAAAGCAATAGCATCTTGCTCTCCGGAAGATATCTATAATACAGAGGGTTTCCTCACCCCCTGTAAAGAAAGAAAAATATTCACTTCCAATGAATGGGGTTTTGATAATTGGAAAAAATTGCATGGGAAACTTTGTTTTCTTTCCGTCTTGGCACAAAAGGCAATTTCTACTAGGGATATGAATGAAGCTATCTCCCTTTGGCAATTAATATTAGGAGAAGAATGGTTTCCCAAAACAGTAGCAAATTAAGACGTATCCTTACTATTGATGGAGGAGGAATAAAAGGGATTTTTCCTGCCTCATTTTTGTCAACGCTTGAAGAAGCAATTAATGACAGAGTTTCTAATTATTTTGATTTAATTGTTGGAACATCCACAGGAGGAATAATTGCATTAGGTTTAGGTTCTGGTATGACTGCAAAAGAAATACTAGAGATGTATGAAGAATTTGGAGAAAAGGTTTTTTCTGGGAATAAAATCATCAACATACTAAAACATTTTTTTGTTTCAAAATATAATTCTATACCTCTTGAAAAAGCTTTGAGAAATAAGTTTGGTGACAAAAAATTTGGAGAGTGCAATAACAGACTTGTAATACCATGTACAAACCTTGACACTGGGGAAGTGCATATATATAAAACCTCACATAACAAAAGATTAGAAGTTGATTACAAAAAAGAAATAGTTGAAATAGCGTTACAAACAGCTGCGGCACCAACTTATTTCCCTCCACATATTGATAAGAGCAATATCCCATTAATAGATGGTGGTATATGGGCTAATAATCCTGTTTCTGTAGCTGTAGTTGAAGCTATTGCTTTGTTGAATTGGGATGCTAATAAAATAAAAATCCTAAGTTTAGGATGTACACAAGAGTCCATAAGAATAAACTATTTAGCAAAACTTTTGGGTGGTAAATTATTCTGGGCTGAAAAAGTTGCAGATATATTTATTACAGCCCAATCGCATGCGGCATTAGGAGCAGCTAAATTGCTTCTAGGCAATGAAGAAGGTGACAATAGGTTGCTGAGAATAAGTCCTTTAGTTCCAAATAATCGATTTAAATTAGACAGTACAGATGAAATATCTTCTTTAAAAGGCTTAGGTGCAACCGAAGCAAGGAAGCAATTACCAATGTTAAGAGATAGTTTCTTCTATGGGCATGTAGAACCATTTATACCTGTTCATAAGCTAAAAGATACTAAATCTATAGTGTAATAGTTTGTGGGGCCATGATAAACCAAATCTGTCCCTGTGAGTAAAACAATAGTGTAGAGGACTAGGGGGGTACTGTTAAATCATGCGACAGGAGCTAAATCCGGTATGTAGATATGCCCCTTATACTCCATTAACTTAGTTCTCACTTTGTACCTGAGGCCCGATTTTTTCCATAAGAATGCTCAACTTACTTTCATTTATAATATTCCTGACTTTATGAAAGCATACTTCTAAGCATCCAAGCTGTTTTTTCGTGAACTTGCATTCTTTGAGTGAGTAAATCACATGTTGATTCATCATTTGCTCTTTCTGAAGTCGGGAAAATTGCTCTAGTTGTTTTTACAACAGATTCATTACCTTCAACTAATAGCTTTATCATATCTTCAGCAGATGGAACAATACCAGGGGTTTCCGATATAGATGACAGCTTTGAAAATTCAGCATAAGTAGCTGGTGTAGGAAAACCTAAAGCTCTGATTCTCTCTGCAATTAAATCTACCGCCAAAGCAAGTTCGTTATATTGTTGTTCAAACATTAAGTGCAAAGTATTAAACATTGGTCCTGTAACATTCCAATGAAAGTTATGAGTCTTTAAATAAAGAGTATAAGTGTCCGCAAGAAGTTTTGATAAACCGTCTGATATTTCTTTTCTATCTTTTTCATCAATTCCAATATCTATTTGTGGCAGTGTTTTGATTTTCATTTAAGTTTCTCCCTAATTATCCATTTTGATTATTAAATTATAATAGATTAATCCTTGTTAAGTCTCTTTAACAGAAATATTAGGTAGCCTCTATCCAACAGGTGCTAAGTCCGGAATAAAAATATGCCCCTTATCCTCTCTTAATTTAGTTCTCACTTTGTACCTGAGTCCCGAAAATATTAGGTGGTTTCGATAAACTCAACCACCTTTACAAACTCCAATAATTCTTACTGGGTAGTTGAGCTTGTCGAAACTACCCATTGCTAATCCCTAAGCATACCTTAGTTTATCCACAATAAACTGGTTCAAACTTTTATTTTCATTTTTTGCTTTTCTAGACACTTTTATCTATTCCACCTATTGTAAAATTTCAAATCTGCGGAGGACCCAATGTGAAATTCTTCCTGCACTTTTTAAGTCCCCTGGTGATGCATTCTGAATCCCTGCTTAGTTTTATAACACAGCTTTTACA
Source organism: Candidatus Melainabacteria bacterium (assembly GCA_023250205.1). Lineage (GTDB taxonomy): Bacteria > Cyanobacteriota > Vampirovibrionia > 2-02-FULL-35-15 > 2-02-FULL-35-15 > 2-02-FULL-35-15. The sequence goes on from JAHFBE010000030.1 coordinate 27,580, forward strand.
AGCTGCTTCTACTTCAGTGACACTATATACTTGATCTTTATTCAAATATTTATTTTCTTCTAAAGCTTGGAGAGTAGTACAGTTTTTTAGCACTAATGGGCAAGGCAATCTCCCAATTCTAGATTGATTAGAATCAGACTCACATTCTGCAAATGCCAAATAATTTAACGTGAAAAACGTCAAAAGAACAAAAAGGATTAGTAATATTTTTTTCATTTTTTCCCTCTGTATCATTAAATAAAAATAGTATTCTATCATATGAGTTTCACTTCTCAAAAAGTTCTATAAGTATCAATCAGTCCCCATGATAAACCAAATCTGTCCCTGTGAGTAAAACAATAATGAGGAACACTAGGGGGTACTGTTAAATTATGCAGCAGGAGCTAAATCCGGTATGTAAATAGGTCCCTTATACTCCATTAATTTAGTTCTCACTTTTTATATCTAAGGTCCGAAATTTAAATATATGCATGTTTCAGTCATTACCTCTGATAAATTGTGGTTCAAATCCTACTGGTCTCACAATCATCTATGGCATGGACAATTTGAAAGTTCAAGTTGCAAGTTGTCCATCCTAGTGTATAATGGCTTTGTATGATAGAGCGAGAACTTTCAGGAAAAATAAAATCACTAGCCAAGAAGATGCCTATAATAGCTATTGTAGGGCCAAGACAATCAGGGAAAACAACACTTGCAAAAGCTTTGTTTAAAACCAAGCCTTATATTTCCTTTGAAAATACTGACGTAAGAGGTCATGCTTTAAATGATCCAAGAGATTTTCTGGGAAGATATCCAAAAGGAGCAATATTTGATGAAGTTCAAAGAGCTCCTGAATTATTTTCATACTTACAAGGAGTCGTTGACGAAGAAGATAAACCAGGAATGTTTATTCTTACAGGCTCACAGCATTTCTTATTGTTAGAGAAAGTTACACAGTCTTTGGCTGGAAGAGTTGGGATACTTGAACTTTTGCCATTTAGTTTACAGGAATTGTCAAAATCAAAATTACTTGAAGATTCAGTTGATGAAGTAATTTTTAAAGGACTCTATCCAAGAATATATGATAAAAACTTGAATCCTGTGGATTGGTATGCTGATTATATAGAAGCTTATCTAGAAAGAGATGTCAGACAAATAACTAATATTAAAGATTTGAGTACGTTTAAAAAGTTTTTAAGTTTGTGTGCTGGGAGAGTAGGTCAGTTATTAAATTTGTCATCCCTTGCAGTTGAATGTGGGATTACGCATACTACAGCTAGAGACTGGATAAGTATATTAGAGGCAAGCTTTATAGTATATCTTCTTCAACCTCATCACAAAAACTTTAACAAAAGAGTAGTTAAAATGCCTAAAATTTATTTTTATGATACAGGAGTAGTTTGTTCCTTATTAAACATTGAAAATAAAGAACAGTTATTTACTTACCCATTAAGGGGAAATATTTTTGAGGCTTTTATAATGTCTGAACTACTAAAGCAAAGATTTAATAAAGGATTAAAGTCAAATTTGTATTTTTGGAGAGATAAAACAGGGCATGAAATAGATTGTATAGCAGAATCTGCAGGCAATTTAACTCCTATTGAAATCAAATCAGGAAAAACTATAAATAATGAAATGTTTAAAAATCTAGAATATTGGAAAAAGATTTCAGGAAAAATTAAGAATGATTCTTATTTAATATATGGTGGTAGTAATAATCACAAACGAAATGGGATAAACATTCTCTCTTGGAAAGATTGTAATATCTTATAATTTGTATGATAAACCAAATCTGTTCCTGTAAGATATATTAAATCATGCAGCAGAAGCGAAATCTGGTATAAAACATGCCCTCTATGCTCTCTTAACTTAGTTCTCACTTTGTCCCTGAGGTCCGATTTATGTATAAAGTTCTTCGTGATTACAATAAATATTTTTCACTAGACAATCAACTGGGTTTCTACCTTTCCAGTAAAAACAAAGAGGGTGAAGATTTAAATCTTTCACCCTCTTTAAGGTTTTAACTAGGCGTATGGAGTTTTTAAAGCTTAGTCGTACATCTAGATCCACTCCAACCACTATCGCATGTACAAGTGTTTGGTGCTGTACAAGTCCCATGTCCACCACATGATGGCGAACAAACAGGTGTGCTGCAAGTAGCACCAGTCCAACCACTATTACATGAACAAGTGTTTGGTGCTGTACAAGAACCATTTACACATGATGGCGAACAAATAGGTGTACTGCAAGTAGCACCAGTCCAACCACTATTACATGTGCAAAGACCGGTTGTGCAACTTGCATTTGTACCACAACTTGAACCATCCGCTTTAGAAGGGTTTGAACAAGAGCCTGTTTGTGGATCGCAAGTACCAGCATCATGGCATTGATCTTGTGCAGAACAAGTTACAGGATTATCTCCATTACATGTGCCACTTTGACAAGTGTCAGATTGAGTACAAGCATTACTATCGTTACAACTTGAACCATCCGCTTTAGAAGGGTTTGAACAAGAGCCTGTTTGTGGATCGCAAGTACCAGCATCATGGCATTGATCTTGTGCAGAACAAGTTACAGGATTATCTCCATTACATGTGCCACTTTGACAAGTGTCAGATTGAGTACAAGCATTACTATCGTTACAACTTGAACCATCCGCTTTAGAAGGGTTTGAACAAGAGCCTGTTTGTGGATCGCAAGTACCAGCATCATGGCATTGATCTTGTGCAGAACAAGTTACAGGATTATCTCCATTACATGTG
>JAHFBE010000071.1 GCA_023250205.1 Candidatus Melainabacteria bacterium
GCAAACTGGGAAAAATTGATCTTTGAAAATTCTCAAAAACAAAATATCTATTTATTTCAAATCTATGATCCTTTGGATTTTAATTTACCTAAGAATGGTTACATTACTTTAATAGATCCGGAGACAAAACAACGTTTTACTGTTAATACTGATAGCAAAGTGGTGAGGGAAAATTATTATACATATATGCTTGAAAATCAGAAGAAACTTAAGTTATTTCTTGAAAGCGTTAAAACTCACCATTTACTTATAGAAAAAAGAGATTTTGTATAAAGTACAATATTAAAAGCTATAAATTGAGGGACTAATGATGTCAGAAAATATAAAAGATTACGACATAGTGATTATCGGTGGGGGGCCAGCAGGATTAGCTGCAGGCTTATATGCTGCTCGTGGAAATATGAAAACTGTCATACTTGAGAAGCTAATTCCAGGTGGACAGTTAAACAATACACTTGATGTAGAAAATTATCCTGGAATTGATCATGTTACAGGACCTCAGATTGCTCAGGCAATGGAAGAACAGACAAAGCGATTTGGTTGTGAAATTGTAAACACTTGCACTATTTCAGAAGTAGAACTAAGCAAAGGGAGACATCTTATTAAATCTGACAGAGGAATATATAGGGCACAAGCTTTAATTGTTGCAACTGGTTCTGAATATAGAAAATTAAATGTCCCTGGAGAAAAAGAATATAGTGGTAAAGGTGTAAGTTATTGTGCCGTTTGTGACGGAGCATTTTTTAAAGAAAAGAAATTGGTCGTTATTGGTGGTGGAGATTCTGCTGTAGAAGAAGGAAATTTCCTTACCAAGTTTGCAAGCAGTGTAACGATCATGCACAGGAGAGATAAATTCAGGGCTGAGAAAATAATTCAGGATAGAGCATTTAAAAATCCAAAAATCAATGTTATCTGGAATACCGTTGTTAATGAGATAAAGGGAGATGTAATGTCGGTAGTTGGTCTAAAAGTTAAAGATGTTGTTACAAATGAGGTTAGAGATTTCCCCTGTGATGGAATCTTTATATATGTAGGCTTAGATCCAAACACTCAATTGTTTAAAGACAAACTTAAAATGGATTCAACTGGCAGATTAGAAACAAATGAAAGAATGGAAACTAGTGTTTCTGGTGTTTATGCTGCTGGTGATGTTAGAGAGACTCCATTAAAGCAAGCTGTAACTGCAGCAGCTGATGGATCGCTTGCAGCAACAATGGCGATTGAGTATATAGAAAGCTTGCATGATAGTATTGTTAAAGCTAAATAAAGAAGGAATTTCATGAGAAACAGAAAACCGTACAGAAGCCAGCACAGAAGACCTCAGAGATCGGATAGTAGATCAGATGGCAGTTCAGATAACAGAGATAGAACCGAAATATTTGTTATTAAGAAAAATCTAGACATTAATTGTAATGTGGGTCAGGGTTTTGGAATCTATCAAAATCAATTTGAAGAAAATCTTATACCCTATGTTACCTCTATAAACATTGCTTGTGGAGGACATGCAGGTGATCCACTTACTATGTCAAAGATTATCGAAGTTTCCAAGAATCACAATGTTAGCATTGGCGCTTTAATTGGCTTTGATGACAGAGTTGGAAATGGTGAAAGAGAAATGTATCTTGGTGTGGATGAGCTGAGAGCAATGGTTCTTTATCAGCTTGGCGCTTTGCATGCTTTATTACATTCAAGAGGACTTGAAATCAGGCATGTTAGAACACATGGCTTCTTATATAAGCAGTTATATACTGATGTTCTTACTGCTGAAACAGTTGCTAAAGCTGTTAGTGAATTCAGCAAATGGATTACTCTTGTTGGTTTAAGTGGACAGGTTTTAGCTACTGCATGTAACACTGCAAATATCAAAGCAGGACATGAAGTTCAGGTAGCCAGACGGTATAGAAAAGATGGAACTATTCTGCCTTATAATTCAAATATAAATCAAAAAAATATGATTGAAAGTGCTGCTGAAAAAGCCAGAGAGTTAACACAAACAGGAAGACTTACCTGTGAGGATAACAGTAAAATTCGATTAAATGCAGACACTATTCATATTCCTTCTGATTCAGATCAGTCAATTGAGCTTGCAAGACTTGTAAGAGCAATGATTCCAGAACCAAAACCGTTGCATATGGATAAGTTTGAAAAGTACTTAGCAGGCACGTCAGTTTTAAGTTAACTAATGAAGTCAGCAAAAAAACTAGTTGGGCAAATTATATCTGGCTCTTTTTCTAAGGGACTATTACTTAAGCTGTCAAAAGATTTTAATGTTGAAGATTTAAGAATAGGTAAGTTCGTAATTATTGAAGGAGAAAAGACAAAATACTTTTCAATGGTTACTGATATTGTTCTTGAGGCTGGAAATCAAAAATTCTTAAATCACATTCCTGCGCCTGAAGATAATTTTATAAAAGATGTATTAAAGGGTTCTTCTGTATATTGTTTAGTGCAATTAACGCCATATCTGATGGTGGATTTAAATAGTACTGTTGTAGATGAATCTGCCAGTAAAGTAAAAACAATACCGCCTCACTTCTCCAGTGTTTATGAAGCTCTTGAAGAAGATATAGAGCAGATCTTTGGTAAGGAAGATAAACTAAACAAACATTTCCATATTGGTTATCCTGCAGAAATGGAAATCCCATTGTGCTTAAATCTTGAAAAATTTGTACAAAGATCAAATGCTGTCTTTGGTAAATCAGGAACCGGCAAATCTTTTTTAAGTAGAGTTCTTTTGTCGGGGGTATTAAAAAAAGATGCTGCTAGTGTCCTTGTTTTTGATATGCATAATGAATATGGTTGGCAGGGAACAAGTGAAGAAAATAAGGCTATAAAAGGCTTAAAACAATTGTTTGGAGATAAGGTAGAAGTTTTCACTCTTGATCCTGACAATAAATCGTATACGTATAAAGATGCAGTAGATTTGACAATTGCTTATAACCAGGTGGAAATTGAGGATTTAGAATTGTTGCGAGGTGAGCTTGGTTTATCTGAAGCAGCAATTGATCATGCAAGGATGATTCAAAGAGAACATGAAAGAGATTGGTTCTCTAAAATATGTAGTATGACAGTTGGTGATATTCAGGAATTTTGTAATTCTACAGGTGCAAATATCGGTTCAATACAAGCACTACAAAGAAAATTAAATACACTTGTTGATACTGTTAAATATTTAAAACCGGTTACGAGCTATGATGGTATAAAAAAGATTCTTAGCTTTTTAACTAGTGGTAAAAGTGTGGTTTTACAATTTGGTAGATTAAATAATTTAAAGAGTTATATCCTTGCTTCAAACATTATTACCAGACGCATTCATTCTGAATATGTGAACCTTACAGAACAGTATTTAATGGCACCAGAAAATACAAAAGAACCAAGAAGGCTTGTAATTACTATTGAAGAAGCACATAAGTTTTTATCGCCACAGGTTGCAAAGTTTTCTACCTTTGGCATTATTGCAAGAGAGCTCAGGAAATATAATGTAACTTTATTGATTGTTGATCAAAGACCTTCAGGAATTGATAGTGAGGTCCTTTCACAAATAGGGACTCGTGCAACGCTGCTTTTAAATGATGAGAATGATATTAATGCGGTTTTTGTGGGAGAATCCGGTGGTAATAATTTAAAAACTATCCTTTCCCAGTTAAATCCAAAGCAAGAAGTTCTTATATTTGGTTATGCAGTGCCAATGCCAATAGTAGTTAGATCCAGAAGGTATGATTCTGAATTTTACAAAGCAATGAATAAAGAAGAGAAGCTTACAAAAGAAGAAATCATTAAGCGTGGTGAGTTAGCTGCTGCAGAGCTTTAAATAATTTATCCCTAGTTTACAGATTGTTTTTAATAGCCGAGCGGATACTTTTGCTTTTTGTGAACTGGGGTGAACAAAAACAAAAGTTTGTCCGCGCCAAGAGCTATTAAAAACAGTAGTCTGATAGATAAAAAATAAATTTTGTATTTTATTTTTGTTACTTTGGTTAAGACAGTTAAGTAGATTAACTTTAATTTTCTTAATGAGCTTAATAAAAGTTTTATTTTTGATCGCATGTGTCTTAACAAGTGCTTAATTGTGGCTTGATAAATTTTAAGTATGGAATTTAAGTCAAGGAGTTTATAGGTAAATACAAAACTGGAGGATAGTAATATGTCAAGCGCAGCAATAGCAGTAGGAAGACCATCACAATCAAACGTAGGAATCTTTAATAGAGTCTCTTCAGCATTACCAGCAGTAGTTGCAAATCCGGCTGATGCTTTATCAACAGCTGAAGAAGCAATTTTTGATGGATACGATACAGCAGTTGAAAATAGATTAGGCGTTGGTACACCTACATCTGAACTTGGAATGAGCTTACCAAGAATGGCTTGGAGAATTCTTGCAGGTGTTGGAGTTGCAGCAGCTCTTGGACTTGCTCTTTAATAAAAAAACTATTTCAGACTACTTTTAGTATGCCAGGGTGTAGATGCGGCTTCAAAAAATAAACCACATAGACGATCAGTTAAATCAGTATCTAATTTAAAACCGTTAGCTTCAGATTGAACTTCAGTGTCTATTTCACCAATCTCAATGGCTTCATCATTGAAACCGCTTTTATCTAGTTCTAAAGTTTCTCTCATATCGTGGTCACTTTTTTTTAGCTGGGATATTGATATAAGTTTGTCTACTACATAGTTATAAAAATATTTTTCTTGTTCAAGATTATTTTCTGCCAGTAAATTTGCAATGTCTGTAAATTTGTCAAAGACTGTTCTTTGTCTGTCTTTCGTATAGTTACTCTTCACTAAAAATTTTAAGTATAGAACTTCTTTGTCTTCTCTTCTAAGTCTTCTTTGCGCTAAAGCAACTGCATAATAAAAATCATGAACTGCAGTGTCTCTCTTTTCGCTCAGCAATTGTCTTGGAATTCTACTTATACCTATTTGTAATAGTCGTTCATTATTTAATAAATCATGAGCTTTAATGTTTCCACTTCTTGCTGACTCAATTGTTTGTAAAAGGCTTATCCTACGATGCTCAACATTGAACATCTTTGCAATTGAAATAATCCCAGGATCACTGGGGCTTAAGTATTGAATCCTTGACATTAAATATACTCTATCAAATATTTTATATTTTTAGTTAAGGACTTATCTCTTTTGGTGGTGATTGTGTATTTGCTGCTTCCTTAAATAAATTATTTACTTCTTCAGACTGATAGCCAGTCAGAATAAAACCATTTTTATTTGATGTTAATTCATGATCTAGATCACCGATATTAATTTTCTTGCCATTAATTCTGGTAAGTGAAATATCTATTAGTGAATCTACTAAATAGTTTAGAAAATTTGTCTCAGTCTGACTGCCCACTGAATTATATAATTCATCCGCTATACTTCTAAAAGTTTGAAAGACTCCTTCCTGTCTTGCCCGGGGAAAATTTACAATTACTGAAAGTTTTAAATGATGGTATTCGTCTCCTTGCCTGTTTAAGTGCATTTGAGCTTGGACAAGTGCTGAGATATATTTCTTAAAAGCTAATTCTTTGTTTCTAGAGTTTGCTACAAATCTTTTAGCGTGAGCTTGAAGTGAAGGCTCGTTTTCTAGAAAGGAGTAAGAGTCTTTGTTCCCATGTAAAGCAGACTCAACGATTTCAGCGAGATCAACATATGGATATCTTTCGTTGATCTTCCTGACTAATTGGATAATCTTTGGATTTGTTGAATTAATAAAGGGCATTGAGAATACATTATCAAATTTGTTTCTGATTTGTGTTAAATGGTTTAACCAAAAAGGCTTAACTGCCCTGATTCTATCTGTGATTTAATAGTTTCTTTCTTTTGCATTGGTGTTTTTATATCAGATTTGTTGTACATAGTATTCATAATGGCTTGAGCTCTTGAAAGTAATTCTTTAGGTAAGCCAGCCATCTTTGCTACCTCTATTCCATAGCTTCTGTCCGCTCCTCCAGGGATAACTTTTCTTAGGAAAACGACATGTCCATCTTCTTCTTTTACGGTTACCTGATAATTGCAAATCGATTCATATAAATCAGCTAAACCATTTAGTTCATGAAAATGTGTGGCAAAAATAGTTCTTGGCATTTTATCTTTTACGAGGTACTCAGCTAGTGCCCAGGCAATTGCTACTCCATCATATGTGCTGGTTCCGCGTCCTACTTCATCAAGTAAAATTAAACTATTTTCAGTCATTCTATTTAGAATAGAACTAGTTTCTACCATCTCAACCATGAAGGTGGATTGACCTTGGGAGATGTCATCTGATGCCCCGACCCTTGTGAAAATCTGATCAATAATTCCGATTTGTGCATAATCACATGGTATAAATGATCCAATCTGAGCAAGAATTATATTTAAAGCAATCTGTCTCATATAAGTACTTTTACCAGCCATATTGGGACCGGTAAGAATAATTAATTGTTGCTTTGATTTCTTTGATTCTAAATAACAGTCATTTGATATAAAGTTGTTAAATCCAA
>JAHFBE010000031.1 GCA_023250205.1 Candidatus Melainabacteria bacterium
ACAACCAATAAAGATTGTATTGATGAGCTTCGTTTGCTTGTAGCAGAGCTTAAAAGAGTAACCATAAATGACAATAATTCATATAGCGGATACAGCAGTCAGAAAACTAAAGAGCGTGCCATCAACAATATAGAAAAAGCCCTAAATGAACACGCAAGCAATGAACGAGCAGCCTTACAGGCTCAACAACTTCAAGATCAAGATGCTTCCATTTCTCAGAGAAAAAGAGCACTGGAACAGCTTTTCAAATCAAGATACACAAACAGATCTGCAAATGATGATACAAAAGATATTGCTGGAGTACATAATCAACTAATCGAATGCTTGGAAGGAAAACAGGGAAAAGAATTACAAGAAGAAGTTATAAGAATATTAGGAGATCCATATACAACAATCCCAACTCAAGTATCTGGTCCTTCCTATAAGCGCTTTCTGTTAGATACCAGTATTGCTAATGAGTTATGCAAAATGCTAGAAACACTTAAAAACCTAAATACTCCTGTAAAAGGAAAAGATGATGCTATAAGAAAACTAGAAGACTTTGTAAAAGCTTATACCGCAGGCAAAATCAGCGACATTACTAATAACAATGGAAAGAAAGGAACTGTTTGGACTCAGGAAGGACTTGTAACCAGCTTAAATAATACTCTTAATAATCTTCCATCCTTACATCCTGTTCTTGCAGTAGAAATTAAAAAAATTGTATTTGAAAAACTAAAGAATATTGCCTGTGGTATAGAAAAGGAAAATGGCAATCCTTTTTGTTTAAGTGCTCGCAAATCAGCTCTAGATGCACTTACAAAAGCAGGATTTACATTTGAAACAATCCCTCCAGAAATTATAAATCTTCTTGCTCCTGCTAGAAAAGATTATCAGGCACTAGAAATAGAATTTCATAAAACCCTTCTAAGCATGGCACCTGCTAGCAGTGATGAAGCATCTACTTTAATCACACAGTTCCTTAGATCAATGGGCTTACCACGCGATGCAAGTAAGGTAAATATAATTTTTAATGCGATTAAAAATCATGAGGTTGGCAGGACTTCTGATCTTGATAGATTAATTTCTTCAGCAATTCCCAGAAAATCCATTGACTTAAATGATTTACAAAAAGAAAAGACTGGTATTCTTAAATCAATCGTAAACTATTGCCAGCCAAGTTATAGCTGGACACAAAGCCTTCCAACACCACAAGGCTTTCTTCAAGCTCTCCAAGAATCCGAATATGGAAATCACAGTCGTCTTGAAAAAATAATTGATGGATTTGTTACCGAACACAACAAATCTGCAGGAACGCCAGAGCAGTTAGCAATTAAAAAATTACTTGATTCCTGTGAATATGACTCTTTAAAGGGGGATGCCCTGCATGAAACTCTTACTTTTGCTATCAAAAATAAAAACTTTGCAAATCTTGATGCTTTTATCGATGATTTTGTAAAAAGCAACAATCTTAGTGTTAGTACAGAAGAAATTCGAAATGAACTTATTAAAACATGCAGGAGCTTTCCAAACCACTCAGATCAAGAAAAACTTAAACAACATTTAAGTGAAAAATACAAAAAAATCAATGACAGACTAGACCCTGTCAAAGTAAAAAGTGATGCTATTCAAGCCTATAAACAATTAAAACAAAAACATGATCCAGAAACAGTAAAAAAAGAGTTACTTGATGCCTACAAAGCATTAAATGATGAACTGCAAAAAGTTAATGAAAGCCTATGTATCGGGCTAATGAAAATCGGAGCAAACTCTCCCATAGACACTAAATTTATTACCGGATTAATTACATGTGCTTCAAATAATGACGAAAAGCCAAAAGTTCAAGAAGCCGCTAAACAGGTTCTCTCAAAGTTTGATGCAGACAAATTAAAACCACTTGATGAAAAGACAAAAGAGCGTATACAAGAAATTACAGGAAGAGATGACTTAATAGCTCCTAAGCCAGCCCCAGTTCAAAATACTGCAGGAACAGCTCCAGCAATAGCTCCAGCTAATACTACTAAAGAACAGACACCTCCTACATCTAAAAAAGCTGTTGGCACACCTAAAGCAAAACAAACTCCACAAAAATTTATTATGGATGCAATTGGAGGTGGAAATCCATGGGATGTTGTTAACAAGTGCCATGATATTTTTGAGGCTCATAAGGATGGAAAAAGTGGTTTTGACAGAGAAGTTACTAGAACTACATATTTCATAATCTCAAATCTTGCAAGAAGCGATAATAATGATTCAAGATCCAGAACTAATGCAGCAGGAATAATTAGCGATATTAATAAGTCCGGAAGACATCTACATCTTGAAGAAGCTCCAATGGAGTATATAAGAAGTGAAGTTAGCAAAGAACAAACACATCAGGGATTAGTTAACAAATATTTAGAACTTTATAATTTACACAAAGATGGAAACACTGTTTTTGATACTGAAGTCTGCATGTTAGCTTATACCTCTCTTTCTAATTTTGCATCAGGAGGATTAATGTACGCTGATGTAAAATCCACAAACGATGATATTAATGTAGCCAGACTCCATGCTAAAAAACAAATAGAACAAATACAAAATCCTCCTGTAAAAATAAAAGACTCTGCAGCTGAATATATAAAAGAGGTTGTAAGCAATCAACACACACATAGAGACTTGGTGGACAAATATCTTGAACTTTATAAAACACACATGAATAAAGATTCTGATTTTGACAAAGAAGTGTGTGCTATATCTTACGAAGCTCTTATAAGCTTTACTTCTGGCAGTTCAATGAAATCAGACACTTACTGGATTCCAGACAGCCTGGATCTTCCATGGGAAATGAGCAATAAAGCTAAATCAGAAAAAATCACTGGGAAAATCATTGAAAAAAGAACTGCAAGAGAGTATGCATCAAAAGAACTCCTGCAAATACAACCTCCAGCTAAATATACCGGAGATATTGAGTCCTTAAGAAAGGCTCTCATATCAACCTTAGATCCACCTGATGTCCGCTTAAATACAATTTCAATAGTAATGAAAAATAACATGCCTATTGATATCGATGATTTAATACTTTGTATTTGCACCAAAGAAGTTGATTTATCAAGTTATAGACCTCCAGAAACTGAACAAGAGAAAGCGATAGAAAGAGACAATGACAGGCAACTTGAACAAGCTTGCTCTGGAGTTACAATCAAGAAAGAACTTGTTGAAACAGAGTTTCAAGGTGGGGACTATAAAAGTGTTACAGTAAAAGCAGTTAACGACACTAAAGTGCGATTAAAAGCTATAGAGCTTCTTATAGATCGTGTAAAAAATGGAAGCATTCCTGCTTCTGATTTATTAAAAGATATTTCTTTAGGTCCTGTTAGAGCATTTAAGACAAAAACGAATTCTCTCGGTCAAGAAAAGAAGATTGCTGTCACAGAAGAAGGATTTGTTTCACTTTTAAGAACAGTCAGTAATCAAAATGAACCTGAAGAAGTCAGGTTAAAAATATTAGATCTTATAGGCGTAATCTTCAAAAAAGCAGAGATGAATGAACCTGAAACTGTAAGTACTATCTTAAAATGCCTTGGAGAAGAAGCTACAAGAACAAGTAATAGTGCCAATATCAGAACTAAGTGTAGGAACCTATTAGATACTTTAGCTCAGAAAGTAAATGTACCTACTGGTGCTCAACAAGCTGTAGCATAGTTTTTAAACCCAGAATGTAGGAGTGTGTTAACTTTTCCCTGTGTCATTCTGAGGGAACAACGTGACTGAAGAATCTCACTTGACCGATAGCAATTATGTGAGATTGCTTCGTCACTGCGTTCCTCGCAATGACATATTATCCTCAAGTTTCTTACAGACCCTAGTATTAATGCTATTATTTTTTCTTATGACTCCAGAAAAAGTAAAACAAGCACTTTCAAAAGTAAACGATCCTGAACTTCAAAAAGATTTAGTGTCTTTGAACATGGTTCGCGATATTAAAATAGACGGTGAAAAGCTTTCATTAACCATTGTTCTAACTACTCCTGCCTGTCCACTAAAGAGCGTAATTGAAGATGATTGTATTAAAGCTTTAACCAGTATTGGATTTAAAAAAGAGAATATAAAAATTAATATGACTGGTGAAGTTCGTCAGCACGGCATACAAGGTAAAGAACCTTTAAAAGGAATAAATCAAATTATTGCAATAAGCTCAGGAAAAGGTGGAGTTGGTAAAACAACAGTTTCAGTAAACATTGCAATAGCATTATCACAAACAGGAGCAAAAGTTGGTTTATTAGACGCAGATATAACCGGACCAAATATTCCTATTATGATGGGAGATCAGGAACCACCAAAAGTAGAAAATGCAAAAATAATTCCAAAAGAAAATTATGGAATTAAATATATTTCAATGGGCGTCCTTGTCCCGGCTGATAAACCAGTTGTATGGCGTGGACCAATGCTTGATGGTGTAATAAGACAATTCTTAAGAGATGTCATCTGGGGAGAATTAGATTATTTATTAGTAGATTTGCCTCCTGGAACTGGAGACGCACAGCTTACTATATGCCAGGCAGTCCCACTTGCTGGTGGTGTTATAGTAACCACGCCTCAAGATGTAGCACTTCTTGATAGTAGAAAATCAGTAAACATGTTTAAACAAATGAATGTTCCTATATTAGGGGTAGTTGAAAATATGAGTTTTTTCATTTGTCCAAAGTGCAATGAAAGAACTGACATTTTTAGTCACGGTGGCGGTGAAAGTGCTGCTAAAGAATTAGAAGTACCGTTTTTAGGAAGAATCCCAATTGAACTTGATGTAAGAATTGGCGGAGATTCTGGAAAACCAATAACTGCTAAAAAACCAGAACATCCAATCTCTCAAACTTTTAAAGATATTGCCAGCAAGATAGCAGCGAGTGCTTCAGTAACTACCATTAATGCTATTAAAACCCCTGTTACCAAGTAATATACAAGTTTAAGAGCTTAAATTATTTGTAAATTAATACAATACTCTTTTAAAGTTTTCACTTGTCTATTACAATTAATACAATTGAAAAAATGAAAGTATTATTAAATGCTGCTGCTTGGACAGTTGCAATGTTAAGTGCAACTGTTTCTGCAGCCTCAAAAGACAACCAGCCGATTAAACCGAAGGAATTAAATACGATTCCTTTTACAGTAAAATCTTCTCCAAAGGTAATTCCAAATTATTTTCTCTTGGCACAAAACAGTGAGCCTGCAAAACAGAAAGTACAGGAAGTAAAAGAAGAGAAATACCGTTTTATAAAAAATCGCCACCTAGAATTAGCTCTTCAAGATACAGACAGTATTCTTTTTAGTGTAATTATCAATCATCCGGAATTCAAAATCACAAGAGATCTTGAGAAATATGCCAGAAATAATAAATCCAAATCAATCTCAGAATACATAGCAATGAATCTCCCAAAAGAATGGATAATCCCAGAAGATTTAGAAGAAGTTAAAAACAACTCCAGTCTACCCTTTTACAAAGGAGTAAAAAACAATCCATCCAATTCAGATAACAAAGATTTAATTTCAAAAGTCAGAGGAGAACAACTAAAATCATTAACTGATTTATTAAAAAGAAGACCAACAGACACTGATCTTTATTTTGCTGAAGAATTTCCAGATTCACTACTAGCCGGATTAATAGCAGCCAGTGAAAACAATCATGTAGTTAATGTTTCTTATACAAGAAGCCATTCAAACACTCTATACGGAAGAAATACGCTGATGCACAAAAATGCTGGGAAGGAAGTATTTGAAAAAACGATTAAACATCATTCTAAAAAAGAAAATGCCAATTCCCAGGAAGCAGAAATCTTAGGAAGCATACTTACAAAAGAACAACTAACTCCAGAAATTAAAACTGCTGTAAGAGGAGAGTTAAGAAAAACTGCTTTTGCCAAAGGCGTGGCATCAAATAAAAACTTCTGGGATGAAATTCCATCTCTTGATAATCCTAAGACAAGAGATGACGTTCTGTATATGATGAATAATCCAAACGATCCTTTTAGTGAAGGTGTAGCTTCAATTGTTGAAGTTACAGATGGGTTAAAAAGTTATTCTCTAGAGAATAAAACATTCCAAAATTCTAATTCAGCACGAGCTCTAACCAAAAATCCTGATTACTGGAAAAATGGCTCCAGCATAGGCGCAACAGGAGATTTTATTTTTAGCGAAAATAATCATGGATTAGCTTTATCTCTAGGCAGTGTTGAAAATTGCCATTACTTTGCAGATAGCGGTACAAGAAAACTTTTAAAAGAGCTTGCTAAGAAACAACCAGAAGCTGAAATCTTATACCTAGCCTCCCGTAATCCAAACTATTTAAAGAGCTTAACAGAAAAGGAACTAGAAGATGAGTTTAAATTTATCTTGGATTCGCACAGCAGATATTCAGAAGGAATAGCTGAAGCATTACCGGTAATGCCAGGGAATTTTGTAGAAAGACTAACAGAAAAAGTTATAGAAAACCCCCGAAATAGATACCTAGCAAAGGGTCTTATGGCTCGCTCAGATTTTCAACCAAGTAAAATATTTACTGATTTTGTGACTGACGAAAAGAACCTAAAACTCCCTGCTTCATTAGAATATATAAAGAGTAAACATTGTATGCCTTCACGGAATTTGTTTCTTTTAGGAAAGCAAGATGGATACGAAGGACTTAGAAATGCTTTAGAATCTAACCCGTATGTTACGTTACTAGCAGATACTAGTAAAAAATAAAGTTGTGCAGCACAAACCAATTTACATAAAAATAAACTGCCCATAAGACAAATAAGTAGCTATCAATTCTATCCAGAATTCCACCGTGTGATAGTAAGGCTTTCCCTGAATCTTTTAAACCAGCATCCCTTTTTAAGAGTGACTCAAACAGATCTCCAAACTGACTGAATATTCCTGCAAACAATCCTATTATTACTCCATGAAATAAATAATTATCACCAAAAGCATGTCTATTTAAAGAAACAAGTATTATTGAAATAAGCATGCTGGATACAAATCCACTAATAGAGCCTTCCAGGGTTTTTTTTGCACTTATTTCAGGTCTTAAAGCAGTTTTTCCAAACAATTTACCTCCATAATATGCTCCAATATCACAAAAAGCAGTACTCACAATTGCAATAATCACATAAACAAAACCCAGATGTCTCAATAGAATTAAAAAACTAGGTAACAAGCCAATGTAAACAAAACCTAAAACAGATGCCCCAATATCTGGAATTGTTGCAATTGGTTCTTTTTTATTTCCACGAAATATCAAACGAAAGAAGCATCCAATAACACCAAAAATAAAAACAAAAATAAAAAGTTTCATGGGTAGATTTTCAGAAAACCCAATTGCTGGGAGAGACGAAACAAGTATAAAAAGTACACTTACAAACCTAATCCATTTATTTGAGGGATTAATGCCTCTTTGCCTAACTATATTAATAAACTCAGTATTTACATGCCAAATAACAAAAAGTAATAAAGCACTCAGAACCCAACTACCAAAGTACAAAGTCATAAATGCTATAAAAAATATTAATAAACCAATAATCAATCTTGAGACTTGTTCACTAGAGATAATTTTTTTTTCCTTAGCCATTAACAATATTTTATCTTATTCACTCTCTCTACAAACAATACATTCTCAAGAATTGCTATATTCTAAACATCTACTGGCCAATAACATATTCATTAAGGTATATTATTAACAAGCATTATGGCAAAGAGTAACAACTATGAAGTAATAATTGTTGGGGCAGGTCCTGCAGGACTATCAGCAGCAAAATTACTCGCTGATGCTGGAATTAAAACTTTAGTTCTTGAAAAAAGTAAAAAGGGAGTTTCAAAGAATTTTTACAGTGGGATTATTAGCGAAGAACCATTAAAAGAAATTTTTACTAATTTTTGTGACAGTACCACCGGGAAAATTTCTGCTCCATTTGAAAGATTTGTAGATCAATACAGAGCTTACATTCTTCAAGAGGACTCATTTACATCTTTTAATGTACAAAACAATAGTCAAAACAGTTATATAATCCTAAGAGAATCATTTAATTTATGGCTAATTAAAGAAGTCGAGACCGCAGGAGCTAAAGTCCTAACCGGGACTGCTGCAAGAGAACTTATAGTAGATCAAGGAAAAGTAATCGGAGTAAGAACTGAATCAGAGAATTACTATGCAAATCTTGTTATTGTTGCAGAAGGAGTAAACTCCATTCTTACAAAGAGTTCAGGATTAAGAATCGGAGAATTTAGTACAAATCGAATCTTTGCATTTATTGAAGAAAAGATTTCCTTATCATCAGATGTAATAGAAGAACGGTTTAATTTATCTTCATTTAACGGAATATCAGCAAAATTATTTACGCAGGGAATGTTTAAAATGCCTAGCATTGGCTACATTCACACAAATCATAATTCAATTTCTCTTGGTGTTGGAGGATTATTTTCTGAACTTCTATTAAATAAATTAAATCCAAATGAATTACTCGAACAACTTAAAGAACATTCCTGCATAAAACCTCTTATTGCAAATGGCTCAACAAAAAACTATTGTTCATATATGCTTCCGGTTATTACCAATAATATTCAAGACAATGACACTTTAAAATTAATTTCAGACGGATGTTTATTAGTAGGTGGTACAGCTTTTATGGTAGATATATTCAGTTGGGATATATCTACACTTGCAATATTATCAGGCAAAGCTGCAGCTCTTACTGCTATAAAAGCTAAAGAATCAAATGATTTCTCCACAAAAAGTCTTGAGCATTATTTACAATTAATAAAAAATGATCTTGCAACGATTAGAACACCACAACAAAATGAAAACTTCCATCTACTAGATAATATCAATGAAACAATTTTACCAAGGAAATAACTATGGTTAAAACATCAAAAGATCCAACAGAGCATCTGGCTAAAACCATAGAAGAAAAGTTGTTTTTAATCAAATTTTGTCCGGACACAGAATCACATATAACTGTTAACCATGATATCTGCACATTTTGTCAAGGAAAAGAATGTACAAAATTTTGCCCTTCTAATGTTTTTGCGATTTCCTTAACAACCAATCACATTATAGTTGGTTATGAAAACTGCATAGAATGTGGGCTTTGTAATATTGGCTGTCCATTTGGAGCTATTAAATACAGCCTTCCAAAGGATGATTCTGGCAGAATTTAATTGACAATAAGTAAATTAGTATGATCTCAAAAACCATTAAAAGCTTATACACTGTATTTTCCAAAGTTTATTCCAGCCTTGGGTTAAAAGGACTTAAAAGATTATTTTCATTTTTAAAATTTACATTTCGTGTAGCTTTTTATATTTACCTAGATCATACAAGCTTTGAAAATAGAAGTTTTTTGTTTTACTTATGTACAAAATTTGATCCTTTATTACTTATTTCTAAAGAAGAAAGGGACAAAAAGAGAGCTCAATGGCTACTAGAACAAATCATAAGCCACGGCTCAACTTTCATAAAATTAGGACAAATTATGGCAACCAGGGCAGATCTGATTCCTCTTATATACATGAAAGAGCTTGCAAAATTACAAGATGAAGTACCACCATTTGATAATGATCTGGCTTTTGAAATTATAAGAAATGAACTTGGAAGACCGATTACAAGTATTTTTGCGGAAATAGATTCCACTCCACTTGCTGCAGCAAGTCTTGGACAGGTTTATAAAGGAACTTTGTTAGATTCAAATAAAGAAGTGATCATTAAAGTCCAGAGACCAAATTTAAAAGAGCAAATAGAAGAAGATGTTCTTATATTAAAAACAGTTGCAAAAGAAATCATGAATTATCCCATTCTTACACGAGGAAATGATTACAGCATTCTTCTTGACGAGTTTCTAAGAATAATAAATGAAGAAATTGATTACATAAAAGAAGGAAAACATTGTGATTTATTCAGAAAGAATTTTAAAGGATATTATAAAGTTTATGTACCTAAAGTATACTGGCAATTTACTACTAGAAAAGTAATTACCTTAGAACACATTCATGGATGGAAAGTTACAGAAGTTGAGAAAATTAAAGCTGCAGGTTTCAATTTAAAAGAAATCACAAAAGAAGGCTGTAATGTATATTTAAAGCAATTATTAACGGATGGATTTTTTCATGCAGATCCTCATCCAGGCAATCTAAGAATTATGGAAGATGGAAGACTGGCTTTTTTTGATTTTGGTATGGTTGGCTATGTATCAAAAGAAATCCAGCTGAATTTAGTAACCACTATTTTACATTTAATAAACAGAGATTATAAAAATGTAATTAATGACTTTATTACACTTGGATTATTAGACAAAGACTTCGATCGTATAGATGAAGTAGCTAATGCTCTACAACCAGTTTATGATGAACGTTTTGGGCATAATGGTGATATTTCTACAAGTTTTAAACAAATCCTTGAAGAACTTGCACATGTTATTTATAAATATCCATTTAGACTTCCTGTGGAACTTGCCTTAATAATAAGAGCTCTGTTAACTCTTGAAGGAGTTGGACATGCACTTGATCCTGGGTTTAATGTAATAAAAGCACTGATCCCTTTTGTGCAAAGATATATGTTTTCAAAACAAGGAACCTGGTTTAGAGAACATCTAATCAGCCAGATATCAAGCAATAATCTTACATTTAGAAACGCTTCTGATCTTTTAAAGTTAGTGTGATCTCTATGTCATTGCGAGGCATGAAATGCCGAAGCAATCCCGAACGTTTTATGTGAACCACTCGAGATTGCCACGCCTCACTTTGTTCGGCTCGCAATGACATGTGATTAATCCAGATTCATTTCCCAATCGGACTGCACATCAGAAACTTCTTCTGTTTTTGCTAATGAGTTATAGTAATCTATAATTTTATTTAATTCTTTTGTAGAATTTTTCATCCAGTCACGAGACCATACTTTATAAATTTTCCAACCCCTGCTCTCTAATATTTCATGCCTTAGCCTGTCTCGATCCTTTGCAGAGAATGTATTATAGTAAGTCCTTCCATCACACTCTATGCCAAATAAATAAGCTCCTTGCTTAAACGGATTTACAACAGCCATGTCTATTCTATAACCACTACACCCAATATGAGTATGAACTTCTAAACCTTTTTCTTTGAGCATTATATATAGCTGTTCTTCAAAGGGGGAATTAAATACACTGTGTTTCTTTGCTACAGCTTCTGAATCCACTAAAACTTTCTTCCCTTCCCTTGCATACTGTAAGTATTTTAATAATAGCTGAGGTCCTTTTTGAGCACTGACTAGATTTAATCCGCTTGGATCAAATGAGTTAACAATTATTAGATGTCTTCTTGCCCTAGTAATAGCCACATTAAGTCTCCTATAACCACTCTCAGAATTTAAAGGTCCAAAGTTGCCTGTCATTTTACCTGTGGAGTCAGGACCATATCCAACAGAAATAATTATGTGATCTCTTTCATCCCCCTGAACTGTCTCAAGGTTTTTTACGAAGAATCCTTCTTCATCTTTATCTTCAAGTATTGATTCTATTTGAGGATACTCTTTAATCTTCTTGCTTAAAGAATACAAAATGACATCTTCCTGAGCAGAACTAAAAGCTATTACTCCCAAGCTTAAATAATTTGAATTATTTTTATCTGTTGAATATTTATTAAAGTGTTCTATAACAAGCTCTGCAACCTCATCTGCCTCTTTTTGATTTGTTCTGGTTTTTCCTCTATCATAAATTCCATCTTTAACTAAAAGATGTTTAACTCCCAGCGGTCTGTTTAAATCATCAAAATTATCTCCTTGTTTTGGATTTGGGAATGTTATCAATTCTAAATCCGGGTAAATATAAAGACTAGAAAATGCAAATAAATCTTCACTCTTGCTTCTATAGTGCCATTTAAGTGGTATTTCCTCTATATCATAAGCTTTACTCAAGACCTCATCTATAATACTTTCTTCAATTTCATCGTTGCTCTCGTCAGTGTTTACTTTCTCATCCTGTGTAATAGTCTGGAAAAAGTTTGTTGGTGGCAATTGTCTTGGGTCACCAACAATGATTATTTGTCCACCTCTAAATATTGCACCAATAGAATCAGCCGGTCTAACCTGGGAAGCTTCATCAAATATTACAACATCAAAAAGTGAGGCATCTGGAGGACAATACTGACTTACTGTTAACGGACTCATCATCCAGCACGGCTTAAGATTAAAGAATAGGTTTCCTGTTTCTTTTATTGCCTGCCTGATAGGCATTTTAGGACGTTTTTGCTGACCAAGTTTTTTCAACAATCTTGGTTCTTCTTCAAAAATTAATTTGTCTTTAACTTGCTTAGAGACTATTTTTAGTATTCTTTCATGATTGAGCTTAAGAGACTGTTTATCAAGGGCTTTAAAATCTGCCTGCAATTTCTCATGCTTTCCACCATTAAATCTAGTTAGCGAAGGATTTCTCTTCTCAGCATTGATAAGTAAGAGTTCAAATACTCTTTTTTCAAATATATTTACTATGTCACTAAAATCTTTCTCATTTATTTTTGACAAATCATTTAGAAATTCATTCAGATCAAGACTTTCTGCCTCTTCTTTAATTTCCTTAAAATCTAAGTAAACACTTAACAGAGAGGGTTTTATTAGTAAATCCTCTTCAAGTTTATTTATCCAAGCATAAATCTCATCCAGTTTTTTTTCTCCGACATTTGCTCCAGCAAATAAATACTCTGGATGAGAAACCAACTCTTCATTTTCATCAAAAAGTTCAGTCTTAAACTCAAGTGGTAAATATTTTCCAAAAGCTATAAATGCTTCCTGAAATAAACTGATTTCCTTTTCAAACTTAAGGAATAATGATTTTAATTTATCTTTTATAGGACTATATTTTGACTGAAGACACTCTGTAATAGCTGGAGAAAGAACTTTTTCAATATATGTTATATCAACAAATCCGCCCAGATGTTTCAGGAATGAATCAGCATAATTCAAAAGATATGATACTTTTTCCCAGTCTGTATTTTCACCCTGATAAATACCTCCGTATTTATTTGCAAAATCTTTTGCATGCAACTCAATCTCCGCAGATATTTGTTTAACATTTGAAGCTCTTTCAATTTGACTAAAATATAAATCATCCTTAAATACTTTTTCAGTGAATTCTGAATTTGTATCCTTTGCAACTTCTTTTCTTTTTTTCCAGTAATCTGGCTTTAGAAACCGCCACTTATCTTCTCTATATTTATCAACAAAACTGCTTTTCAGGTCTTCTATATCCTTATCAAGAATAGACTCTTTAAAATTTGAAAAAAGACTCTTCTTTTCACTAAGATATGTTCTATGAAGATCTTTATCAGTTTCAATATCGTTTAATACAACTGTCGTTTTATTTTGCTTTATCCAATCCATTTCAATTGCAGGTGCATACAAAATACTTTTTATCAAAATTTGTAAATCTATTAATTTAGAGAGCTGCAAAGATACATCCAATTCAAGTAATTTACTAATTTCTCTTTGTGTTTCAATTAAATTATTTATTATTTTTAATTTATCAATGGCACTAATTATTTCCTCTTCAAGTTCTGTCGAATATGGGGCATAAAGATTTGTATGGAACCAGTCACTGTTAACTTTTCTCAGAACTATATCCTTATATGGAATAATTTTTTCCAGAACCTGCTTTTGTGATTTAAACTTACGGACATCTAATCCTTCTGTATTTATCTTTGTTTTTACATCTTTGATGTGATCCAATTTAAGTAATTTCCCATGTAAATAATGATTATTCACTTCATATGGCAATAATTCTCCAGCTACACTTTCAATATTATGAGTAAGTGTACTTTCATTCTTAGACAAAGCATTTGCATAGTCATTTAATTTCTTTTTTACATTGAATAATTCTTCATGCACTATGTCATTCAAGTCAGCATTTTCATTAAATGAGATAAGCTCTTCATACCAGCTATATAGATTTGAATAAAAGTCTTTCTTTTTTATTTCTTTCCCATGAATTGATACACATAATTTCCCAAGATTACATTCTTCAAGTTTTTTCTTTACAACTTTCAGTGCTGCCAATTTTTCACTTACGAATAATACTCTTTTGCCTCTAACAACACATTCTGAAATAATATTTGCAATGGTCTGAGACTTGCCTGTACCTGGCGGACCAATTAACACAAAATTCTTTTTATTTATTGCAGCTTCAATTGCTCGTCTTTGACTTGAATCAGCATCTAAGACTTCATATAAATCTGATGGTTTTCTTTCTTCTGCCTGTCTACTAAGCTCTTGTAAGTCAGTATTATGCTCAATTTCAGCCTTTGGTTTTTCTCCACAAATGTTTTGTATTATTGGATCATTTACAAAAGAGTTAATATTTTTTTGAATATCATTCAACAAAACAAGTTTTTCAAACCAGAATTTACCAAGCCAGGCTTCATCTTTTACCTGCCCCTGTAATACTTTCGTAAGTTTTTCTTCAACCAGGTTAAATATATCTTTAATACTCTTTTCACTCTCAGATTCTTCATTTGTAGTCAAGAACTCATCTATATCTATATTCAAGTCAATTCCATAGTTCTTTTTTATCAAATATGCAAATGTAGGATTAAATTCCACTTCACTGCTTTCATCAATATGAATACTGAAACGTTCTTTGGTTCTTGATTTTTGAATTACAACCGGAATAAAGATCAATGGAGTATTTAATAGTTCATTTGATAACAATGGATCTTTCCATTCAAAATACCCACAGACTACATATAAAACATGTGTTCCACGCTCTTCTAATATCTTTTCAACATCTCTTTTAATTCTTATAAACTGATTAATTACTTCACTGTTATCATATTCTTCTTCCACCTGCATCTCAGGCTCATCAAAAGTAATATCTTCTGACTGAACATACTTATCAAGACTGTTAACTATATCTGTAACGGTGTCATTTAATTCAGGAGTTTCTTCTTCTGTTAATTCTATTTCCTCTTCATTAACAGCTTCACTCTCAGGAGATTGTTTCTCAAAATAAAACCTTCTTCCTTCATGAAGCTTTTTGAAGCCCTTACTAAGATCAATCAAACCTATCTCTGATAAGGAAAGAGATTCTCCCTTGTTTACTAATTTTTCAAATATTTCAGAAGAACTCAGCTTAAACTTAAAAATATTGTTTCTTCTCTTACCTTTGTTTTTTCCTGCTTTTACATGTGTTGAAAAATGAATTGAGGGATTTCTTTTCGTCAGATCAAGTAAAGTATCGCACCATCTCTTTAACTTATTTTCAATAACAGGATTATTTTTTTCTATTTCTACTTTAATTGTGTTGTCTAATATATTTTCTAATTCTTTAATTTCCATATCTTATACGGACGAAGAAAGATAAAAATCTATCCGGTAAAGATGGTTTTGAAATAAGATAATGTCATTCTCCAGCTTGACTGGAGAATCCAGGCATCGATCGATAGTGCTAATTTGCTGGATTCCCGTTTTCACAGGAATTGTAAGTGTTACAGAATTTAATTGGTTTATTATATAAGCTATAATAACTGGGAATATTTTGAATTCTGATTTTCGGTTAACATAAATTTTAAGCGAGGATTTTCCATAAACGAAAATCCGAGCGTGTTAAATGACTAATCTAATAGCTGAGGAATCTGTCCTTCACTTTGCTCAGGATAAACTCCGCAGTTCCGAGGCGTTATAAAAAGGGCCCATAGCTCAGCTGGTAGAGCATTTCCATGGCATGGAAGGGGTCAGGAGTTCGATTCTCCTTGGGTCCATAAGTTTTAAACTAACATTAAAAAAATTTAACCTCACATTAAAAAGCAACTTTTACTCATATTTTTATAGTAATAACCAAGGGGCTATCCCTATTACCTAGACAAAACAGGTGAGTGGTTTTTATAAACAATATTTCTGAAATACCCTCGGGAATAAAACCCTAGTAGCCAGTATTGTACGGTTCTTATAACTCATTAATAAAAAGAAATATCCCTAAAATTATGAAAAGAAAGTTTTTGTACATCCCTATCTGGGCCATATTAGGTTTAGCACTAAGTACTGCTGTTGTATTTGCTCAAGCAGGAAATAAGCCATTTATTAAAAATCAAAAGCTTATTGTTGATCCTATCCCATTAAATCTTGAGCAATTAACTTTATTTGCAGATAGAGTTTTTACTGGAGTTCCTTTAAGCAGGAAGGAAAAAATTGATCCTAAGACTAATATTCCTGTCATCGAGTACACTTTTAAAATTTCGGAGATAATTAAAGACAAGAATAAAAGAATTGGAAATAAAAAGAAGATCACATTTAAACAATGGAAACCAATTTCTGGTGATGTAGATTTTTTTTCAGAGAAAAGGTACGTAGTATTTTTAAATGCTGATAGTAGCATTGGCTTTACCAGTCCTGTTGGTCTCTGGCAAGGACAATTTGAAATTGAACAACATAAAGTAAATGGTGTTAAAACTGACTTTGTAAGGAACCGACTAAACAACAAGGGCTTAGGAAAAAATCTTAAGACTCAAAAAACAATTTCAATTGAGGGAGATAAAGTCCTCAATGATTACATTTCAAGAGCATCAGAAGCAGGACAACCCATTAAATACAGAGAGTTTGTTAAGTCAATAAGAGCATTAGACAGAAGAGGTAGCAGTTATTAGAAATAAACTTATAAATTTAATACTATTATTTCTATTCGCTCTTACCAGCATTCCGGTAAATGCAGGTGGACCTCTTTGGGTTGAGAACGGTACAGCATTTTCATATGGCTCAAATCCTGTCATTGTAAGATTTGATAAAGGAACTCTTGGTAAACTTTCAAGCGAAGATGCTATTCAATTATTTAAAAGCGTATTTTCACAGTGGGAAGATGTTTCAACTGCAACTATAGAATTTCAGGAGGACAGTCCTAATTTATTAGATGACGATGTAGATGGAAACAATTATTTGCCATATTTTTTATCTATAGAGCCATTCGGCTATACTCCTATAATATTTGACAATGATGGCTCAATCATAGACAAAATTTATGGACAAAATGCAAGCCTTCAATACCTTGGCTTTGGTGGACCTACCTTTGGAAATGATAATGGAAGGATTCTTGAGTCTTTATTAATCATAAATGGGAAATGGTACAACGACATTAATACAACAACAGATCCTGAAAGATCTCTCAATGACTTTAAAGGTACGATTGCACATGAGGTGGGACATATCATAGGACTAGATCATTCAAGCATAAACGATAGCGCTTTATCTGAAACTAATAACACTCAAAGTGCAAGAGCAATTGACGAAATTGACGAAAGGGAATTTATAGATTCTGTACCACTAATGTTTCCTGTTGGTATTAGTAGTCTTCCAGATTTAAGGCAAGATGATAAATCTTCTATTTCGCTTTTATATCCTAATCAAAACACTCTTACTAATTTTGGAAAAATTGAAGGGAAAGTACTAAGAGAAGACAAAACTACTCCTGTTTTAGGTGCAAATATAATTGCAAGAAACATAGAGGATCCAACATTTATAGCTATTTCCTGTGTGTCAGATTACCTTGATAGTGGAGCAGGTTCATTTTCACTAACCGCTTTACCACCTGGGATGTATACTCTTGAAATTGAACCAATTAACTCATACTTTTCAGGAAGTTCAACTGTAGGTCCACATGCAAATAATTTATGCGATGATTCATTTTTATATCCTGTAATAAAAGGCTATTACAATAACAATAATTCTCCAACAACTTCAGAACAAAATAATGCCTCAGTTATAACTATTGAATCAAATCAAACTGTAAACAATATTGAAATTATTGCAAATACTAATGTAGCTAATTCAAGAAATTTACAGTGTATGGTTGCTCCTCCAAATTTTTCCGGTTCTAGTAGTTCTGGCGACCCAAATCAGCTTTGCTGTCCTGGATTTCTTGAAAGAGAATCAAATCAGGTTTGTCCTTCCGGTTATTTAATTACATTTTGCGAGAATCTAAGTCTCCCAGGATGTTGCCCAAGAATTAATAACTCCTCTACTACCTCTTCTTCAGGTTCACTTGGACCAGCCCCTGAAAAGAAATGTCCTATTTGTCTGGGAATAAACGCGGGGGGAACAACTATCTATCAAGTAGCTTCAACTGATGAAAGTAAAAAACCTTTTTGTAACTCTGGCGGTTCACCAAAATGTACGAAAGGTACAAATGGAGATTCATTCTTCTGCGATAATAACGGCAACATCACTAATGATTTTCAATGTGTAGATTCTTCATATCAACCTATTCCTAATACAAACATTACTGTTTCAATGCCAAATATCCCTGACTGCATGTGGAGTGTCTGTGGTAATAACTGTTGTGTTTCTGGATGCTGTGAGTCTAATCCACTAGTATGTTCAGGCTCAGCAGATTGTTCAGCTAGTCAAAGTAATACTAACTCTGCAACAGGCACACAATCAGATAGTAACACTTCAACAAATTCTACAACAAATGAGTTTTCACCCCCTAGTATAGTTGAACCTCCTATATTCATTACTCCTCCATTCGATACAACCATGACTGGCTCAACGACCACAACTCCTTCAGGAAAAGGGAACCCAACATTTATAGAAATATCCTCTGCACCTACATTCCCTCAAATTGTTGAGTTACCATTAGTATCAGAAGAATTTACTGGAATATCTGTTTTTGCCTATCCTGGCTCGAATCCTTCATTTGAAGTTAATCTCCCTTCTGATCAAATAAAATCAACTGTTCTCTATGTACACTTAAAAGACAGTAAGGATAATATTTTCCAAAATATTCCATTCTCAGTAACTAGCATTCCTTCAACCCCTGGGAAAATAATTCTTAGTTTAAAGCTACCAGAGCAGATTTCTACAGGCAAATTGCAGTTCACTTTATTTCTACATACAGGTAAATCAATTCATGGTTTTATAAACATTATTGATCCTATGAATATTCAAAATCCTGAGACAAATTTAGTATTTGATAAACCTGAGATTGTAAATATTTCAGAAATAAAATCTGATGAGAGCATATCGCTTCTTATAAAAGGTACGAACTTTGTAGGTAACAGACTTCAGGTGACAACAGACTTAAATGACATTATTAATTTAAACTCACTTGGGGGACCACAAACCACTATTACAATTTTCCCATCTAACTTAAACATGAAAGCAGGGAAATTAAATGTTTCAAGAAATAGCAATCAAATAGAAGTCAAATATCCTATTACCGGAGACTCTATTGAAATTACTGATACCGTAATAGTAATAACTACTCCAAGAGGAATAGTTTCAAGGCAATTTAAGCTTAAGTAATTGAAAAGACTATTTTTTGGACAATAAATTGATCTAAAAGCTTACTTTGTAATGAAATTATAAACTAGTAAAATTTTATATTATACTTTTGCAAGGAATTAATTTTGAGGTGCTTTTGT
The DNA here is from genome assembly GCA_023250205.1 of Candidatus Melainabacteria bacterium. GTDB lineage: Bacteria > Cyanobacteriota > Vampirovibrionia > 2-02-FULL-35-15 > 2-02-FULL-35-15 > 2-02-FULL-35-15. Next base: position 19,363 of record JAHFBE010000031.1, read on the forward strand.
TAGCTTTATTTTCACTGACAATGTTTCTAAGTGCTGTACTCCTTTTTTGGGTACAACCAATGTTTGGAAAAATGATTTTGCCACTTCTTGGAAGCACTCCAAATGTCTGGAACACCTGTATCGTATTTTTTCAAGCAATGCTTTTTTTAGGATATATTTATGCTCACAAATCAATTTCATGGCTGGGAGTAAGAAGACAAGCAACATTACATGCCATTCTTTTATTCTTACCACTTTTATTTTTACCAATTGCTATACCAGCAGGCTGGGTACCACCTACAGATAGAAACCCAATTCCATGGCTACTAATATTAATGACTATCTCAGTTGGTTTTCCGTTTCTTATAGTTTCAGCAAATGCCCCCATGTTACAAAAATGGTTTTCAAATACAAGTCATAAATCAAGCGAAGATCCATATTTTCTTTATGTAGCCAGCAATCTTGGTAGCATGCTGGCTTTAATTGGTTATCCGTTTTTATTAGAATCAATGTTAAAGCTTTCAAGTCAAAGCTATACCTGGACTATTTTTTATTTGCTGCTCGTTATTCTTATATTAACGTGTGCACTGTTTTTATGGTTTTCACCTATACTAATTGCAAAAAGCGCTCCTAATGAAGAAACTAATTCTACAGTTCCTACAAATTTAAAAATCAAATGGATTCTTTTATCCATGGTCCCATCCAGCTTAATGCTAAGTGTTACAACCTACTTGTCTACTGATATTGCTTCTGTCCCTTTATTCTGGGTAGTTCCACTTGCAATTTATTTACTTTCTTTTGTTTTAGTCTTTGCAAAAAAACCAATATTCTCACATGAGCTAATGGTAAGAATCATGCCTATTGTGATTCTCCCTGTAATGATTTATGTTCTTTCAGAACAGACAAAAGTAATATGGTTAGCATTTCTCTTACATCTTTTAACATTATTTGTTATATGCATGGTCTGTCATGGTGAATTAGCAAGAACACGTCCATCCGTAAAACATCTTACAGAGTTTTATTTATGGATATCTTTTGGCGGATTTTTAGGTGGACTGTTTAATGCTCTTATTGCCCCTATAATATTTAAAACTGTTATTGAATATCCATTTGCACTTGTTCTTGCCTGTTTACTCAGACCAAACCTAAGTTCTAAAAAGGATAATGTCAAATCTAAACAACTTGACTTTATTTTACCTATTGCACTTGGACTCCTTTGCTTAATTCTTTTTTATGGATTTCATACCTTTGATTTAAAACCAGATTGGTTAAGTAATTTACTTACATTTGGATTCCCTGCTGTTTTATGTTATAGCTTTGCAACCCGTCCAATTAGATTTGGAGTAGGAGTTGGGTTAATAATAATGATCTCTACCTTTTGTATGAATGCAAAAGCAAATGTCTTATACACAGCAAGAAGTTTCTTCGGGGTTCATCGAGTAGTATTAGATTCAGAAGGAAAATATTCAGAAGAAAAATGTCATTATCTTGTACACGGAAGGATTCTACATGGTGCACAAAGCATTAATCCTGCTCGTAAGCATGAATCTCTGACATACTTCTATAAAACTGGACCAATTGGTCAAGTGTTTACAGCTTTTCATAATGATAAAACGAAATCAAAAGTTGCAGTAATTGGACTTGGAACTGGCTCACTTATAAGTTATTCCAGATCTGATCAAACATGGACTTTCTATGAAATCGATCCCATTGTTAAACAAATTGCAAGTAATGAAAAACTTTTTTCATTTTTAAAGGATTCATATGGAAAGTGGAATATTATTTTGGGTGATGGAAGATTATCTATCAAAAAAGCACCTGATCAACATTATGATATTTTTGTTCTAGATGCATTTAGTTCTGATTCCATTCCAACGCACCTTATAACTAAAGAAGCAATAAAACTATATCTAGAAAAACTCGCTCCACATGGAGTTTTAGCATTTCATATTTCCAATCAATATCTAAATTTAGAACCAATATTAGCAAACCTTGCCTCAGATGCAGGACTAGTAGCTTATTTTCAATTTGATTCACCATTAATAAAGAAGAACAAATGCTTGGCAAAAAGCCATCAAAATGGGTAATTATGGCAAGGAAAAAAGAAGATCTTGGAGAGCTTGCTTCTGATAAAAGATGGAACCAAATTACCTATAATTCAAAATATCCACTTTGGAGTGATGATTTTTCAAATATACTAACTATTTTTAATTGGGGGAAAACAAGGAATCAAATACAGGAATAATGTCATTCTTGCAATGACAAATTAATTTCCATGCTATTTATGACAGTCGCAGCTACTACAAACACAAATTGGTGAGCACGAACAACCACTTATTTTAGTAGCCATCATTAATCCACCAACCGCTACAACAATACCAAGTATAAAAGGTAATAATTTTGCTTTCATCTTCATCTCCCATATTTAGGAATCTACATTATAAAGAATGCCCATAAATCATTATGGTTCCATTAAGAAAATCGATATTTTCTATTTTTCCTTATTTTCTACAGTTTTTTGAAGGCAACTTCCGCAACAACTTCTTTGCACAATTTGATTGTGCTCTAATTTTACTTTTTGTTCACCTGTTGGGATTTTCTGAATTGCACCTTGGCAATACAATAACGGTTCTTCAACTTTTTTAGTTGACTGGGTTGCATTGCCACAATTATTTTTTGTATTATTACAACCACAACCAAAGGCCAAAGTTGAAAACGGCATGACTTGAAAAGCTATTAGTAACACAATGACACTTTTAATTTTGTCAAAAAAAATACTCATTCTCTCTATTTATACCCATCTATAGCTAAAGTCAAATCCAGCGGGTGTGTAAATTTTTCGAGGGTAACTTTAACATGTCACTGCGAAGAGCATGAGCGACGAAGCAGTCCCGATCGGGATTGCCACGCCTCATTTCATTCGGCTCGCAATGACATTTATACTGTTTATCCTCGATTTGTTAGCACACCTAAATCTGGCTCTAGTATAATTTAATTCTTATGTCTGATTATATTGATAAAGCACTAAAAATACTTAAGGAAAATAATTTTAGAATAACAAAGCAAAGGCTTTTTGTAATTGAACTGCTTGATAAATCAAAGGAGGCTCTCTCTGCATATGAAATTAAAGATAAATTACATGCAAAAAAAACTGATATAGATATTGTAAGCATTTATAGAATTATTGATTGCCTCGAAAAAAACAGTCTGATACACAAAATTCTTTCAAACAATAAAGTAAAAAAATGCAAGTTAAAACATGAAGACAATTGTGACAAACATCAAGAACATCACTGCCACCATTTATTAATCTGTGAAAAATGTAATTCAGTTGAAGAAATACATTGTGCAGGGATTCCAACTATTGTAAAAAAAATAGAATCTTATTCTAGATTTAAAATTAAATCTCATAATCTTGAATTTTATGGAATATGTAGTACCTGTAAATAGGACTTTATTTATTTGTTCCATATTACAGATATAAGACTTATGTAATATTACTTCGAAAAGGTGCCCATGCCTGCTACTCCCTTTGGTCAACGCAGGCTTAGGGCACACTTTTCTCAGATTACTTAAGTCTTATTAAGTATTATCCTAAGATTTACAAGAATTTATTAATGCAATAATATTGCATTTAAGCTAATATTCTTAATACAACATTATTGCATTAAAATTTATCAAATAAAATCATGCCTATTACACTAGACAAAACAACTCCAAATAAAATGTCCTGTGAAGCTACGCGGCCAGCAAACAAGCACCTAGAAGAATCTCCTGAGACTAAAGAATCAATGACTCCTCACTCAAACAATTGTGGGTGTGGACATCATGCTCACAAATCTCTTCTTTCTTTAGGAACACTAAATACTACTGTAGAAACAGTAGAAGAAAAAACACCACAACCAGAAGCACCAGTAGAAAACAGTCAAAGTCAAACAGACAAAGATACAAAACACATCCATAGCACAGAATGTGCTCATCATCAGGACACAGAAGAAGCTTTAATTGAAACAAAAGAACATATCCATGGTCCAAACTGTACTCATAATCACCATGAAATAACTTCAAGCACTAAAAAATCCAATAATTTATTTCCACTTGAAGAAACAATCAAAGGATTAAATACAAATAAAACCATAAAACAAATATTAACCATGGTAAGCAACCTTACTCCTGCAATGACTGTATCTGAAATTGCTGGAGCATTTCATCTTAACTCCCTAATTGCTTCACCACTTGCTATTAGCGCAATGCATTTGACAAATAGAGGCACAAATAATGAACACTTACCAAAATTATTTCTTACAGCACTTAGTTCATTAGGAGTAATCAGTGCACAAAAATTTGTAAACTTGCCTCGCCTGCTTATTAGACCATTTATGGCATTAGCTGTTTTCTTTATTGAAAAAAATGGTAAACCTCTAAATAGCAAAGAAATTAAAAGTGAGATGGACAATAAATCTCATAAAGAAAAATTTGATTTTAATGTTTCAAAAGGTGATTGGATAAATTTATTAAAACTACAGGGACAAATCAACACCATACCCTGGTTAGCGAATTTGTTTACAGGAAATCTAAAAGAATTAAATGAAGAGAACTCTGGAATAAATAAAGTATTAGGAAAAATAGGGATTTCTGCATTACACATCGTTTCTCTTAGTCTTGGATTTACAGGACTTGGAGCTTTGATTGATAAATCACTTACTTATTTCAAAGTTGTATCAGACAAAGAATCTATTGCAATGAGAGCTGAAGGAGCTGTATGTGCATGTTGTGGTGCTCCAGTCTGTGTAGCAGAAGCTGCATCTGAAGCAGGTGCTATGTCATTAGCTGTATAAGTAATTACCAGATTACAAAAAATTTAAAAGACAAATTTATTTAAAAATCAGAATGTTAACATCGTTATTTGGTGATTTATTTTTTTTTAATTTTACTTTCTACGTTACTTTTCACATGTAACCACGCAAGTGCTCATCATGGTTGCGAAGGATTAAATGGTGTAGGTATTGCAGGTCCTATAATAACAACCCCAGCGTATACTCTCCCCAAAGGCACTAAGTTTATAAACACTTTATCCGATTATACTAACTTCAATACCTTCTCAAATAGCGAACTCATCCAACTTGATAAAAGACATGAACATATTCACGATACCTCAAATCTTTACATACAAAGTATAGGAGCTGGATACGGTTTAACCGATAATTTAACTGTAAGTTTTAGGGTTCCTTATATGTTTAGATTTGGAATTAAAGACGTACATGATGCACATGTTGGTAAAAGAGGAAATGCAATTGGTGTTGGAGATATAACACTTTTTGCTCAATACAGGTTTTTAAAAATTGAGAAAAAGAATCTTCATGCTGCATTACTTACAGGATTAAAGATTCCCTCAGGAGTAAAACGGACAAGAGGAAGAGACGGTGGAATATTTGAAGCTGATGAACAACCAGGCTCAGGTTCTTGGGATCCATTTGTAGGAATTGCACTAAGTAAAAAACTTAGGTATTTTTCCCTTGATACAAACGGACTTTATAAATTTGCTACGAATGGATCTCAGGGTTCAAATCTCGGGGATATTATAAATTATAATTTTTCTATTTCTCATAGATTAATTAATAACGGTTATCTTAGCTTTTACAAGAATAAAAGGAAGTTAGCAAAAAACAAAGATCTCTCCGTTGATTTAATTGGTGAAGCAAATGGCTTATGGGCACAAAAGCCAAATACAATTTTTGGATTTGTAGATGAAAATCATGGAGGTGCCATTATTTATCTTTCTCCAGGACTTAGGGTAACAATTGATAACAAGTGGATCTGGACTTTATCTACCGGTTTACCAACAATAGATGCACTAAATGGAAGGCAAAGAGCTCCAAATATTAGGCTTGTAGGTGGAATTACAAGAGCTTTTTAAAATTGCAAACATTTACTTGACCAAATTTTTAATAAGTAATATAGTCAGATTATGTTTAAAAATATATTTCTTTTATTTATAATCAATGTTGCTTTAATAGTTGTCTTAAAAGCAAATGCTCAAATAAATTCATCCTCTTCAAGCGGAGAAACACTCTCTACTCAGGACCAACTGGATCAAGTAGAAAGAGATACAAGCGATGGAATAGCAAGATTAAAAAAAGAAAAAGATAGGAAAACAGCTAAAAGACTAAAAATTATTGAAAGAAATGTTATAAGAGCTTTAAATTCAGTCCCTGCTGCTAAATGTTTAAGTATTCTAGATAAAGCAATGCAAAGTTTTTTTGACTTGGTATCAGAGTTAAGTACAGGTATTAGTTGTGGTCCAGCTATAATACCTCCATTTTTACCGGGGACTAATAATATAGACACCCCTATTACACCAGATTGTATTTTGCCACCTGAAATGAGAGCGATACCATTTAACGGTGCTTTCAGTTTAGTAAATCCCATTTATGAAAATGCTCGTGAAGTCTTCAGAATAGATGAAAATGAAAACGAAATGCCTGATGTTTGTGAAGGTCAACTCTAAAAATTCTTCAAATTTATGAAAAAGTTCTCTATCTTAATAATCACTTTAAGCTTGCTAACCCAGGTATGTTTTGCAAAGACTTCTTCTAAGATGAAAATTACTTCTATATTTGAAAGCAATGAAATAATTCCAAAAGATTTCACTTGTAATGGAATAAATTATTCTCCACCTCTTTCATGGAGCAATATCCCTGCAAATACAAAAAGTCTTGCTCTGATTTGTGATGATCCAGATGCTCCTGCTGGAACATGGACTCACTGGATTATTTTCAATATGCCACCACTATCAAAAGGGCTTAATCAAGGAGTTCTACCTATATCAGAAATTGCTCATGAAACAAAACAAGGAATAAATGATTTTAAAAAAATTGGTTATGGGGGTCCTTGCCCTCCAAATGGAACACATAGATATTTTTTCAGACTTTATGCACTTAATACAAAATTGAATCTTGAAAGTGGTATAACAAAGAATAAATTATTAACTGCAATGAAAGGACACATAATTTCAGAAGCAGAGTTGGTTGGTAAATATAAAAAATGACAGAACTTAAACGTCGGCTAAATCTTTTTGATGCTACCGCCATTGTAACCGGCTCAATGATAGGTTCAGGAATATTCATTGTGTCTGCTGATATGGCTCGTACTTTAGGTTCACCGGGTTTATTGATTTTAGCCTGGGTTTTAACCGGAATTATTACTCTAGCTGCTGCTTTAAGTTATGGTGAACTTGCCGCAATGATGCCACATGCCGGGGGGCAATATATTTATCTTCGTGAGGCATTTGGAAAACTTCCTGCATTTTTATATGGCTGGACCTTATTTACTGTAATTCAAAGTGGAACCATTGCAGCAGTTGCAGTTGCTTTTGCAAAATTTACAGGGGTAATTTTCCCTATTATTTCCCATTCAAAATGGCTCATCAAATTTAATATTTTTGGAACTTATACAATTGGACTAAATACTGAAAATCTACTTGCGATAATTTCAATCATTTTACTTACCTGGATAAATACAAGAGGACTTGAAGAAGGGAAATGGCTTCAAAATATTTTCACATCAGCAAAAGTCCTTGCTCTTTTAGGATTAATTTTCTTAGGTATTACAATTGGCAAAAATCATGATGCCATTTTTCATAATCTACAAAACATCTGGAGTTCTTCCTGGACAAGTACCTCACCTACTCTTTTTACTAAAGAGTTAACAGGTGTTTCAATACTCGGTGCACTTGGCGTTGCAATGGTTGGATCACTGTTTTCTTCAATTGCCTGGGACACAGTTACTTATACAGCAGGTGAAACAATAAATCCAAAAAGAAATATCCCTCTTAGCCTAGCTATCGGAACAGGACTTGTAACTATTTTATACATACTTGCAAACTTTGCTTATTTAAGTACATTGCCTTTACATGGAAGCATAAACGGAGTTGATACTTTTTCTCGCGGCATACAGTTTGCTACCAATGACAGAGTTGGTACAGCTTGCGCTGAAATAATATTTGGAACCCCTGGCTCAATTATCATGGCACTATTAGTTATGGTTTCAACTTTTGGCTGTAACAATGGACTAATTCTGTCTACTGCAAGAGTTTATTTTGCAATGGCAAAAGATGGATTATTTTTTAAGAAAGCCGGAGAACTAAATAAAAATTCTGTTCCTTCTTTTGCACTAATAGTGCAGTGCATCTGGTCATGTTTTCTTTGCTTATCAGGGACATACAGTAATTTACTTGATTATGTAATCTTTGCTGTTCTCATTTTTTATGTGCTGACTATTCTCGGACTTATTGTTTTGAGAGTTAAAAAACCAAATGAAGAGCGCCCCTATAAAACAATAGGCTACCCAATTGTTCCTCTAATTTATATTATTTTTGCAACAGCTATTTCAATTGATCTTTTAATTCTTAAACCACTATATACATGGCCAGGACTTGTAATAGTATTCCTTGGAGTACCTGTTTATAAGTTATGGAAAAAGAATACTTAACTCTTTAAGGACAGCCTGCAACTGGAGCATTTGATCCATCTGAACAAACACAAACACTATTACTGTTCTGTGTTGAATTTGTTGGGCAAGTACAGTAAGGATAGCTGCCATATACGTTCTGACCAGGACTACATATTTGATAACAACCGTTTACTTGATCATAAGAATTTCCATTAGAGCAATAACAACCTGAATTTCCTCCAGAATAAGCGCCACTTGCACAATCACATGGATTATCCGATGTAGATGTTTGTCCTGATCGACAGTTTGGTGTACCTGTAGTTGTTACTATGCTGCTGCATACAGTTAAATCACTATTACAAAGTTTCACCTGAAGATTTGATTGGAAGTTTGTATCAAATACTGTTATAGAAGGTGTTGCTGAACTGTCTCCACAGAACAAACTAGAGCTAGTATGAACAGGAACGTGATGAATAGTTTGAAGCGTTACACAGGAAGAGAAGTTTTTACTATAACTCACAGTTACAGTAGATCCATTAATTGTGACACTATTCAAAGTAATTTGATTTGCTGTACCCGTACAACCACTTAACACTGTATACGATTGTCCTGAAGGACATTGACATGTAGAATTACTACCAAGAGTTGCACTTCCAGTACATGTACATGGATTAAGTGATGTTGATGCTTCTCCAGGTTCACAATTATGAGACATATAACATCCATTAGATGAATATATTGCTCCATCCGGGCACTGACAATAGCCAGCTGATCCTGCTGTTGCTGGATAAGCACAATTACATGGGTTTGCTGATGTTGAAACCTGAGAATTAGTACAGGTTGGTGTTGGGCAACCACTTGCAGCATAAGTTTGTCCATTTGTACATTGACAATAACCATTTGTTCCTACTGTTGCACCTGAAGCACATGTACATGGATTTGCTGATGTTGATATCTGAGAAGGTGAACATGTTGTTGTTGTTGATCCACTTGTAC
>JAHFBE010000032.1 GCA_023250205.1 Candidatus Melainabacteria bacterium
ACTGATTCTACTTTATTGCCATCAGTTAGTTTCCAAAGATATTTAATCGTTTGATCCTGGCTTATTTGTTTATATGCTAACTCTAACGGGCTGAGATTGTAGTTGGTGTTTAAGTATTCTCTATCTTTCATACTTAAGTCTGTCATTTCGTCAATTGAAGATATGTTTTTTTTGTAAATCCAGCTATGTATTTGTTTCCCTTTAAATGAAGGCCATTGAAGCTTTGCAACGAGGCTGATTAACTCATTTTCGCTAAGACCTGAAAGATACTTATTGTTTTTGTGTTGTTGCAAGGTAGATGACATAGATAAATATTCTATCGTGTAAAGAAGGTGTTATTTTTGTTTTAATTGCTTTAAATTTGAATAAAAAGTGTTAAAAGTATTCTTGATAAGGTGATAATATGTCAAATATAAAAAAATTATTAACTACAATTCTCTCTGCTTCTCTGTTTCTTTGTTTCTCTGGATCTGTATTGGCAGCTGATTTTATCGTTCCAAACACAAGTGGTGAGCCTATTGTAATAGATATTTCAAGCCTAAATTTAACTAGCGGTATTGATGTAAGTATTGGAGAGTTTACCGGACAACCAAGATCTTATAGAGATTTGAATACAAAATCAATAGCAATATTTCCTCCCGCAATTACTGATTCGGAAAAGACTATTGAAATCAGAGCTGGCAGTACAACAATTTCAAAAACAGTTAGTTTTAGATCGTCTCCCGATGGCATCTTAACAAATTCAGCACTTCCAGATCTTCGTCAGGCACGAGCGGGGAATACTTCGACAATAATATCTGATGGAAGAGTGGTTTTAATTGGAGGCAGCAAAGGACTTGCAGATAATCCATTAAATACTCTTGAAGTATTTAATCCTGAAACAGGAAGAAGTGAGTTTCTGACTGCTCCAAACAATGCAAAAAAAACTTTGCTAAAGATCCCGAGAAGTCAGCACACAGCTACATATCTTGGAATAAGCAATTCTCCGCTTGGTATGATTGCTGCTCCTGTTGAACAAATCCTTCTTGTTGGGGGATTTTCTACAGAGGGTTCGTTAGAAAATACCATTGAAATTATAGAAATTAATGTTGGAACGAATCAGGCTATAAGTACTTTGTTAAGTAACAAAAAAGCTAAATTGAAAAAAGCAAGGATTTATCATACAGCAAGCTTATTACCTGATGGTAGAGTTTTGGTTGTTGGTGGTCAGGGACGTATAAATAAAACTACTCTTGGTGCTCTTAATAGTATTGAAATATTTGATCTGGTTACAAAAACTGTTTCTCCATCTACCTTTTTACTTTCTACTCCACGGTTATTGCATACGGTTACTACGCTTCAAAGTGGGAATATTTTAATTGCTGGTGGATTTACTAACCAAGATTCAAAGTTATTTGGACTTGGTCCTGCTACGGATACGGCAGAGCTTATAGACACTAAAAATTTATCTATCAAACAAATTGGGAAGCTAAGTAAAGCTGTTGGTGGTCATAGTGCAACTTTATTAACTAATGGACAGGTTTTAATTATCGGGGGAAATTCTAATTTATTTGCAGGTCTAGATAAAGATGGTGCTGCTCAGGGACTTTCTGTAAGTACAATTCAATCTTACGATAACAGTAATGAAACATTTAATTTAGTTATTAATAAATCTTCTAATGGAATCTTAGGACTTCAGCGACCAAGATTTTTGCACCAGACAGTACTCCTTCCAAATGGAGATGTTGCTGTTTTGGGAGGATTGAGTATAAAGCAGGGAAGCAATACTCAGAATTTTATAAACACTCCGATTTCAGAAATTGAAATCTTTACTCCTGACATTATTTCTTCAGCAGGTGGAGTTTTAAAAATTGAACAAAAAAATATTTTAAATACTGCTACAGGGAGAATTCAGCCAACAGCAGTTTTAGTTACTCCCAAAAATAAAACACAGGGATTTCTTTCTACCTCAGATGTAAATAAATTTATAAATTGTGCTGTTTATTTAACCGGAGGTTTTACAAATGGTTCAGGAAAGCTACCCTCAAAAATAAGTGAGTTTATTCAAATAGAATCAAATTCGGGTATTGAGGGCAGACAAATAAAATTAACACCTGAAGCAGTAATACAGGGAAGTTATGTGAGTGAGTTTCTGGTTCAATTAGATAAATTTAATGCAATCCCTTCTTTATTTATACAGCCTCAAAGTATTAATTTATCCAGTTCGAACAATTTTATAGCTATGACAAAGGTTCTTTCTACAAATAGCCAGGTTGTACTTCTAAAAGCACAAATTAATGATCCTAATGGCTCAGTTATAATAAGTCCATCATTGTTTCAGGCTGGAGAAAATATTACTGTTTCTCGTAAGGATTCTTCTGTGCAAGGACAGTTTGAAGTAGATATTATTCCAGTTGAGAGTGCATCAAATTTTATTCCAGCAAAAATAAAGGTAAATGTATCTGATAGCTCAAAGCCATTTCTATCTACTGTACCTGCTTATGGAATATCATTGAGTACTGAACAAGGAAATAATTCTCAGCAAATACAAGTAAAAGTTTTATCTCAGGATGGTTCAACAGTATTTTCATCTATTCCAAATGATACAAAAATAACAGCTACAATTGCTAATCCTGACATTGCTAACCTGGAGGGGACTGGCATTTCTTCTGTTGTTGGGAGTCTTGTTACACAGTTCAATGTAAATTCTATTAAACCTGGAAAAACAAATATAAATTTCTCAATTAATTTCCCTGACATTCTTGGAGTTTCCATTCCACTTGAAATCAGTGGGACTCCTACCTTTTCCAGTACACCAATTGAGGCATCTGTTTTAGCTGCTTTAACCTCAAATAATGGTGTTGAGCTTTCCGGAGTATCTAAGCAGGATTCAGTTAGTGTTTCTTTGGATGATCTTTTTATATCCTCTACCTCATCATTATTTCCTATATATGTTCCAATTAATTTATTAAGTTCTATTGATGGTAGTGGTTCGGTCGGATTGTTTACAATCCGACCAATCTTTGGGGTAGATTTGCTGACAGCTGTTCCAAGAACATTTTTAAATAACTTAGAAGATGAATTCAGATCTCCACTTACAACTGAACCTCTTGCAATAGGTGGAATAACCCTTTCAGGTTCAGAGAATACTTCTATTTCTGTTCTTGCTTCGGATGATGGGATTAGAACTGTTTCTTATAGTAATAATGATCAAGCACCGCTTGGAGATTTGATAATGATTAATGGTGTTTCTGGCGTCAAAGATCTAAAACTTTTTGAAAACACTAATAAACAGGCAAAAATAGTTGCTATAAAAGGATCAATGATAGTGGTAATAGATACAGGAAGTGGTGAGACAGAAACTTTCGCAGATCTCTCTGGAGAAGGATTTGAACTTGAACTAACTGAAATAAATGATCAAAAGGCAGCTGTAGTAGCTTCAGGAACAGGTGGTGTTGATTTGGTCTTTCCTCTTACCGAATCTCTTCCAAGAGTGGAAAATTCTATGATAACCACTGGTGTTAGGCATATTGCTGTGATTAATAAGCTTGGAAGTAAGGTTGGTCCTTATGCTGTAGCTTATAATGGCTCAGAGATTTCGATTAGAAATCTGGTTAGTATTGATGAACCTATTCTAAGGATTGGAACCAGCACAAAGTATTCAAAAATTGCTTATGCCGGAAAGTTTCTTGTTAATAATAAAAGTACAGATGTCTTAATCTGTTCTGGAGAAAGGACACTTGCTCTTTTTGATTTGAATAATTTGACGACAATCCCTGTAGGGGAAAATTTAAATATAAAAAATAAAATAGAAGATTTGGTTGTTATTAATGGAACGGCATATCTGGCTCTTGGAGAGAGTGGAATTCTAGCGCTAAGTGTTGGAGGCTTAATAGATAATAACAAAGATGCTAAGGTAGCGACATTTACAAAGAATAAAATTACAGTTATTAAATCAAATGGTAGAGAGTCCTTTATTATTAAGCCATTAAGTGTCAATAAATTGGCAAATGCAAATCCGTTTTTACTTTCAGCTGGTGAAAATAATAATCTTACAGTAATAAAAGTGTCACCTTAATATATTATGCTGTAATTTTTTCAGGTATTACAGGCTGGTGAATAAGTGATTTTATTAATCTTGCTTTTGCATTAAATTCTTTAAAAGATAAAATTGGTGTGCTGCCTATTTTAGGAATATCAATTTTCAGCTCAACCCATGATTTACACCCGGCGTAATCCTGTGAATAAGGAACTAAAATAGGATCACTTAGTTTATGTACTCTTAAAATTAAAACTTTCCCTTTGTGATCAGGATAAAGGTTTAATGATGAAACAAGATGTTCAGTTGTATTAATTAACTCATTTGAAATATTTAACAGCTGATCAATATTTTCAATTTCAATAGTATCAATAACTTCAGCCCAGTATTTGATCTTTACCTGGTTGTCTTTGTTTACAGGGGCTTTTTCTTCATTGAGATTCCACCATTCTTGTTTGATTTTATCCATGCTTTGATGAGTGCTAGTTGGAAACAAAACAAATTGATTTTGTTCTACGCTAAACCCTGTGAACGGTGTTCTTATATTTGGATTATCTTCTATTCCGCCTTTTCTCCAGATAGCAACTATCTGTCCTTTTCCAAGGGCTTCAATTGTGATATTCCATTCTTTTAATGCATGTTTCATTTTTTTATGCCATAAGCTTAAGGAATTTAAGCTTGGGAATATATTACTATATTCCAAGTTCTCAGACATTAAATTTATTTAAGGAAATAAAACCTATCAAATTTGCTTTTAAATCTGAGAAATTATTACTTATTACTTGAAACTGGTTCTTTCTTTAATCTTTTAACTAATTGAATAATTGCCTTCACTAACTTTGTTATTCCTTCATCAAGTTCTCTAGGTCCTTTTGCAAGCATGTAAGCAGGAGTAGTTACAAAAAGATTATTTTCATCTATTGTTATTTCGTCAGCATTTTTATTTATATGTTTTGCACCCATTTGTTCTAACTTATGAGCGGTATCTTTATCTGTGCCAATTGTTATTTGTGGACTTTCTTTCCCAAATATTTTTGCAATTATATTAGGTGCTATGCAAATTGCGCCAATTGGTTTTTTTAGACTATGTGCATCTTTTAAGAAATTCTCTACTTCAGGTAAGACTTGTGCATTGGTACCATCATTTGCAAATGTGCTCAGGTTACAAGCTGCACCAAAACCACCAGGCAAAATAATAGCATCAAAATCTTTTGGGTTTACAGTGTTTAAGTCTTTTATGTTTCCCCTTGCAATTCTTGCAGACTCAACTAGCATATTTCTTCTTTCATTTACTGTTTGGTTTGTAATATGATTAATTACTTGAGATTGATCTTTGTTTGGTGCTATGCAAAGGTATTCTATTCCTTCTTTATCTAGCGCCAGAAGAGTTATTACTGCTTCATGAATCTCTGAACCATCCATTACGCCACACCCGCTTAGTAAAACACCAACTTTATACATTGTTAATTCTCTCCTTATGAAAGTAATTTTATCATGGCTAAAATGACGCATTGTACCAAACGTGAAAAATAAGTTAACATCTGTAACGTCATTGGAACTCATCTCAAAAATGCCTTTATGGGAATATAGCATTTTTCTGACAAAATGGGCTTACATAAACGAATCCCATACCCAAAGCGAAACGTTGGAAGCACTAAGCGTACAAGTGTAGCGAAGGGTATGGGTGAGCAAAAAAAGTAAGCCCATTTGAGGTTTTGTTAGAAAATTAATAACTTCTCCTGTAATAGTTTTGAGATAGCCTCTTGCGAGGAGGCTCGAAGAGCCGACGTGGCAATCTCTTGACGTTCTTGAGATTGCTTTGTCAGGACTTTGTCCTTCCTCGCAATGACGTGAATTGTTAGATTACTTTTCCCGAATGGTATTACTATAAACATTTAAGAGATCCACCAGACTTTTGTAAGTCAGTTTAAGTCTGACTCTTGTAAAACTCTTACAAGGCTTATCCCTTAGCATGTATACCAAAAGAAAATATTTAATTTTCAATTGCAAGAGGATTCTACTACTAATTATTGGTCAGTATTCATCTATAAAAGGGAAGGTCCTGAAACTATATTGCTTCCATAATCATTTCTTTAACAGATAAGGCCAGCTCTATATTTGCTTTAGTTAATTTAATTTTCTTCTACATAGATAATGGGTAATTTTATGATAGTGAATAAGTTATTCACCAGGCAAGGCATATCATTACTTTGTTTTGTGGGCTTTGTTTGCTAGCCAATAGAAGAATGAAAATTAGTTAGCATGTTGAGAGGAAAATTGAATAATAAAATAGAGAAAATTAAAGAATATTCATTTAAGAAAAAAGACATTTTAATCCTACTGTCTGTCTATAATACTTCTTATTTATTAACTACAAGTTTAGTCCAAGGACATCTTATTGCTTGTTTGGTTCTGTCAGTCTTTATTGCTCTTATCACTTTATACCTAATTACGTGGGTAAGTTTTTTCAAAAAGGCAAATGAAGAAGAAATTCAATCTGAAGAAGAGCAGGAAATGGTAAGAAGAAATATTAGGGATGAATATCTAAAGGTTCATAAAATAAAAAAGAAAAATGAATTGCTAGTAAAAGTTGGTTGTTTATTGCCTGGGAAACTTAAAAAAAATGTAACAGTTGATGATGATGCCCCGCTAACTTTCCCAAAAAAAGGTTTTGAAGAAGTTAATGAAGTACGTTTGGACTACATTAATAAGATTGTTTCTGAGGGTGAAATTAAAGGCCAGCCCGAAGGGACATAACGTCAGGCAAATAGTCGATGAACTAAAAGTAGAATTTAGCGAATATTAAAATACAAATTATGAGTACAAAAGAAATCAAAACTGGAACTATGCCAAAGCTGGGACTAAAGAAAAGTGCTTCTGAAATCTTCAATGCTCAGGAAAAGAATAAAAAGAAAGTTTGCGCTCTCTCAAATAAGAACCTGTGGGATAAGCAATTAAAAGAGGAAAAAAATACTAGCTCTGTAAATAGAGATGAATTAATTCGAAAATATGTTTATTTAGTTAATTGGGTTGTAGGCAGATTGCCTGTTACAAGTTTAAAAGGAATTGATAGAGAAGATTTGGTTGGATATGGAACAATAGGACTTATTGAGGCAGTAGATAGATTTGACCCAGACAGAAGTTCAAATTTTGAATCATTTGCGATAACCAGAATCAGAGGATCGATTTATGATCAATTAAGAGCAGCTGACTGGCTTACCCGTGGTTCAAGAAAGAAAGTAAAAAATCTACATAAAGCTATAGCAAAATTAGAAAATGAGCTTGGACGGTATCCTACAAATAGTGAAGTTTCTAAGGAACTTGCAATAACAAATGAAGAATTAAGATCTATTCAGCAAGAAGCGCAAATAGGAATATTTTCATTAGATGAACCAAGGGATAATAATCCTGATGATCATACAGCTCTTGTTGATAGTGTTTCTGCTAATGAAACACCATTCTTGGATGGGCTTGAAGAAGATGAGTTAAAAATTCGTTTGGTAAAGGCTATAGATGGATTGCCAGAAAGAGAAAAAGCAGTTGTAGGTTTGTATCACTATAAGAGATTGACTTTTAAAGAAATTGCAACTGTTATGGATTTCTCCGAATCTCGAGCAAGTCAAATCCATGCAAGAGCTATATCTTTACTTAAATCAAAGCTATTAAAAGATTAATTTTTTATAAGGATTTTTCAAATGTAACCTACGGTTACATAAATCTTGAATCGTTTAGTTTAAAATCTACATTCTTGTGGATGTAAAAGATTTATTTTTAGCTTTAAGTTTTGCTGTCAAATTTCAGTCTGAAAAGACTTTGATTAAAAAACTTTATAATTCTTGTGATAACTTTGTGGATATATTTACCTCTAATAAAAATGATTTTAAGCTTGGTATTAGTGGTGAGAAATATGAAAAGCTAAATAGATTAAAAATTGAAGTAAAGAAGACAATTATTAAAGAGATTCAAAGTTTGTTACTTGAAAAAGAGATCAAATTTGTAGCTCTTTGCGATAAAGAGTATCCTCAAAAACTAAAAGAAATCTTTGATGCTCCCCCTGTATTGTTTTACAAGGGCAATATTTCAAATTTAAATAGTTTAAAACATGTTGCTGTTGTAGGTACCAGGAATCCTACGAATTATGGGATTAAAATCTCTGGAAAAGTATCCTCTCTTTTATCTGAAAGGAATATAGTTGTTGTAAGTGGTTTAGCTTCTGGAGTAGATACCAGTGCTCATATTGGAGCAATAAACAATGGAAGGACCATAGCAGTAGTTGGTACAGGATTAGACATAGTTTTTCCATCTGAAAATAAACAACTCACTGGAGAAATTGTTAAACTGGGAGGATTGATAGTTTCAGAGTATCCACCAGGTATTCCAGCTTCTCCATGGAATTTCCCTCAAAGAAACAGAATTATAAGTGCTTTAAGTGATGCTGTAGTAGTGATTGAGGGGGATTTGCAAAGCGGTGCTATTATTACAGCTCGTTTTGCTATTAAACAAAGTAAGCCGCTTTTTGCACTGCCTGGACCTATTGATTCAACAGTGTCAAATGGACCAAATATTTTAATTAAGTCTGGAGTTGCAGAACTTTTAACTTCGGTGGATGATATTTTAGAAAAAATTGGTGAATCAAGTCAGATTAAGCTTGACTTGAAAAATGATAATGAAAAATTAAATAGTCTAAGTGAAAAAGAGAAAAATATTTATAAACTTTTGTCTTCACAGTCAAAAGACTTTGAAGCTTTAATCCAAGAAACAAATCTTCCTGTACAAGAATTGTTACAATGTTTGTCAATGCTGGAGCTTAAAGGGATCGTGGGGAAGATATCTGATGGATGTTATGTTCAGCTTTAGCTTTTACCCAAAGCCCATACTCAATACTATCTGTTATTGCTTGCCATGTTGCGTCAATAATATTTGTGCTTAGACCTACTGTGTCCCATGTAATATTTCCATCTGAGGTTTCTACATGTACTCTGGTCTTAGCTGCAGATCCATCATGACTATCTATAATTCTTACTTTGAAATCTACCAGCTGGAATTCTTTTAAAGCAGGGTAATAGTGATTTAATGCTTTTCTAAGAGCATTATCCAATGCATTTCCCGGACCTACTCCTAAGCTGGCAGTATGAATTACTTCACCTTTTCCGCCTGAGGCGGATCCGCCTTTGGCGGATACTTTAATTCTTACAGTTGCTTCTGCTAATTGCTTTGAACTGCTTATAACTCTATAGTCAACAAGTTCGAAAAATTTTGGTCTTTGGTTAAGTAGGTCTAAAAGCAAAAGAACAAAACTCCCGGAAGCTCCTTCAAACTGATACCCTTTGTGCTCTAATTCCTTTATCTTTTTTAAGAGTTGTGCAGAAGTCTCTTTTGGACTATTACCGAGATCTAGCCCAAATGTTTCAGCCAGAGAAATGATATTTGAAACCCCGGCTTGTTCACTTACTACTATCCTATTTATGTTTCCCACCTCTTCAGGGTGAATATGTTCATAAGTTGTTGAATCTTTTTTTACCGCACTGGCATGAAGACCACCTTTGTGTGTAAATGCATTAGAGCCTACATAAGGCTGGTGTTCATTTGGATTCAAATTTAAAATATCTGCTATTTGTCTTGAAACAATAGTTAATTTTGTTATATTACTTTCAGGTAAAACTTTTTGTTTGTATTTTAATCCAAGATTTGCAATTATTGAAATAAGATTTGCATTTCCACATCTTTCACCTACACCATTGATGGTTCCCTGTATTTGCCTCGCTCCTGCTTCATAAGCAGTTAAGGAATTTGCTACAGCTAAATCACAGTCATTATGAACATGAATACCAACAAGTGCTTTTTCCCCAAGAGCTTCTTTTGCTTTTGAGGTTCCCTTTTTGATTTCATCAGGCATTGCACCGCCATTTGTGTCACAGAGAATAATTCCATCAGCTCCTGCTTCATGAGCGCATTTAATTACTTTTAGAGCGTATTCTGGATTTGATTTATAGCTGTCAAAATAATGTTCAGCATCAAAAAAAACTTTTTTCTTTTTTAATTTTAAATATTCAATACTTTCTTCAATCATCTTTAAATTTTCTTCTTTAGTAACATTTAAAGCTATCTCTACATGCATATCCCATGTTTTACCAACTATAGTGATGTATTCAGTATTTGCCTGAATAAGAGCATTTAAAATAGAATCGCTTTCTGCTTTTGAATTTGCTCTACGGGTACTTCCAAAAGCTACGATTTTTGTATTTTTCAAATTAAGGTCTTTTACTTTTTTAAAAAACTCACCATCTTTTGGATTTGCTCCAGGCCATCCACCTTCTACAAAATCAATCCCAAGCTCATCAAGCAATTTAGTGATTTTTATTTTGTCATCTACAGATAGAGAAATTCCTTCCATCTGAGCTCCGTCTCGAAGCGTAGTGTCATAGATTTGTAATTCTTTGCTCATATGTTAATTCTATAATGTTAAACCGTTATGACAACTTTTTAATTATATTTAGAATGATTTAAACATTGTAGAATGTTTAACGAGCGCATTGTGTTTGATGTATTGTATTTAGAAAAATAATTTAGATTCTTTTCTAAACGCTATACTCTATACGCTGAACGCTATAAAGTCCGAGTGGCGGAATGGCAGACGCGCACGTTTAAGGGGCGTGTGGGCAACCGTAAGGGTTCAAGTCCCTTCTCGGACATTTCTTTATAAACGCTATAGAAAAAATCCTATGGATTTTTTATCTACATTTGAGCTTGTGTTAAAAGAGTTCCAGGAGCAAAGCATAGACTTTGCTGTTATTGGCGGGCTTGCACTGCAACAATTTGGTGTTACCAGAACAACTAATGACATTGATTTTCTTGTATTGATTTCTGATAAAGACAAAGTTAAAGAAGTAATGAAAAAACTTCACTATGATTTAAAACATGAAAGTATAGATGTCTTAAATTTCTTCAGTAAACACTCTTCTTTTGACAGAATTGATTTTTTAATTGCTCATAGAAAATATGCGCTGGCAATGTTAGAAAGAGCTGCACTAAGAGAGGTTTTAGATGGAGCTTTTAAAATTAAATTTTTAAAACCAGAAGATCAAATTGGATTAAAAGTTCAATCAAGTAAAAATGATCCTGAACGTTATCATCAAGATATGGCGGATATTAAGGCTTTAATGAAGATTAATTATAATGATCTTGATATGTCTCTTGTTAAGGAATATTTTTCTCTATTTAATAGAGAGCCAGAGTTTAATAAACTTATTCAGGAAATAGAAAATGCTAAGTGAAGAAGAAAAAAAAGAAATGCTTGAAGATGCAAATGATATGCTACGTAGAGACAGTCTTAGATTTGCTAGAGAGAATTTTTCTGTTATGTCTTTTGATGAATATCTTGTCTTTCTGGATGAAGTTCAGAAAGTATTCTTTCCATTTAAGAACTTAAAGAAAATTACGCAGACAGAATTAAACAAGTTGTAGGCATTTAAATTTGTCAACTAAGGGACAGTAGATTTTATAACTTAAGATTACCTTGCGTATTGAGTGAAAACTGTCAAATAGGTCTCTTAATTGACTTCCTAAACTTAACCTTGCTAGTATTGGATTAAAAGCAATTTTAGAAAAATATATAAATAAAATATTTTATGAAACCATCTTCTGTAGGAACATTTGGTGCAAATTATAAATTCTTTGAATCACTAAGACAAAGAACTAAAGATGTTGCTGCAGATAAAATGCCTACTTTTGTAGTTCCTGGAACACCATTTATTGATAGGACTGCATATCTTGGGAAAGTACCTATTAGACCGGTTACTCATGTAGAAGCGAGTTTTACGCTAGAAGAGTTAGGTTTGATTAAGGAAGTAGATGTGCTTCTTACTTTGATTGCTAAAGGAAGAACTGAAGATGGTAAAGGAATCAAATCTTTAGCGGATAGAATAGAAGCAAATTTTCTTAAGCAACCAGCAGACAAAAAATCATTTGGTGATGCGGTTTTTGATTCTGTAATTGAATGTTATAAAGCTTATGGAGAGCTTTATCCAGAAAGAATTCCCAGTCTTCATGCCATGTTTCAGACTCAGGCAGTTGCAGGTACGTTTGTGACAGTAATGTATGTTAGTCCATTTTTAAGATCTGCTATAGATGGTGAGCTTAATGAAGGCAATGCTAAAGCATTTAAAGCTTTAGGTAATGAATTCTTTGCTATGCCATATTCCCCAGGAATTTCATCTTCAGAGCCTGACACCCCTTTTAATAGAGTTTTTGCGTCATCTGTTGTAGGGCGTATGGAGGTTTATCCTGATGATATATTTCCCAATACAGATATTCCAGAGAATCCTTTAGAAGTAACTCACGAGAGACGTTGTGCTGGTATGGGGTTTGCTAAAGAAATTATCAGGCAGGCTGCAGAAGCAGCTGTAAGGCTTTCGAAAAAAGATGAGATTTCAAACATTGATCCTGATAAAGAATTTACGAATATGCAGAATCTCAGAGAAGACATTCTTAAAAAGACTACTGAAACTATAGAGCAGATGTTATTGGATGCAATAGCAAAGTATGGTACAGATTAATAATAATGCAAAGTTAGATCTGCATATTTAACAAAAATCTAGATATCTAATATTACTTTGACGTTTCTTTGAAAGTAAAAAAAACTTCTTAGGAAGAAATCTACATCTTCGATTCCACCACATCCTCGCAAAGCAGCATAACTTTCTGCAAATGTTTCATCTAAGCCAGCTTCACCAGATTGTAAAAAATATGCTAATTTTTCTTTTTCTTCTTTGCCAAACTTGCTTGTATCTCTTTTATGAGCTAAATCTAAATCTTCCAGAGCAGCTATGTTAAGTAATGAAAAAAGTGGATGTCCAATTTCGTGATTTAAAATTCCACGAACATTTTTATTTGCTACATATTCTCCCGATTTTGGATCTAGTTGTTTTTCAGCTACAACGACTTTCCTGTTTGTATAAATTCCCCTGGCTTCCTTCCAGGTTCCACTGGTCCACCCTCTTGGTCTAGTTTCACTAAGATTTGGAAACATTCCTACTACTGTATTTGCTCCGATTATAGTTTCTCTAGAATCTGCAAGCATCTTTTTTATATGAGCAGGAGTTTCTTTAACAGTAAGTTCTACCTTCTCTTTAAACGGTATAGTAATTCCTTCTGAATATGTGATTGGAAGGGTTGAAAATGGTTCTAATGTAGTGGTTTTCCTGACAAAAGTGTGCAGGGATTCAAGTGAAGAAATTAACATAATGAATTATTAATTAAACATTATATAAAAAAATATTTTTTAAAGTGTTAACCTTACAAAGGTTTGTTATTACTTGCTAATGGTTTATTAGAAATTTTAAAGTATTCTTCTAAAATTCTCTTTGCTATTGGTGCGGCAATGGTTCCTCCATGCCCTGCTTTTTCTGCTATTGCTATTATTACTATTTCAGGCTTATCTGCTGGTGCATATGCTGCAAACCATCCGTGAGTTCTTCCTGTTGTTCCAGGAACTTCTGCTGAACCTGTTTTCCCTGCTACTTTAATGTTTTCAAGTTTTGCTGCTTGACCTGTTCCACTATCAACACAGATCTCTAAGCCATTCTTTACTATTTTCAGTAAGCTTTGATCAATTTGAAATGTCTCTGGCGCTTGAAAATTCTTTTCATGATCGTAAATCTTTTTAATTAACTGCAGCTTTGGCACTTTTGATCCTGTTGCAATTCCACTGTATATTCTTGCAGCTTGTGTAGGCGTGACTAATAAAAAGCTTTGACCAATTGCATAGTGCAAAGTATTTCCCGGATACCATGGCTCTTTATAGTTTTCTTTTTTCCATTTTTCATCAGGCACAATTCCTTATCTTCATCCAAAAGCTCAATTCCTGTCTTTCTTCCTGCTCCAAGCCGTACGCCCCATTTCTTTATTTGTTCAGGTGTAAGCCTTCTACCAATTTGGTAAAAAGCAGTATCTCTAGACCATGCCAGAGCTTCTTCCAGGGATAGAACTCCTTCTTTTGATGTCCAGTCTCCAAATCTGGTGCTACCTAGATAAAACCCTTCGCTTACATGAAATTTCTCACCTGGTTTTACTACCATTGCATCAAGAGCTGTAATTAATGTAACTGGTTTCCAGATGCTTCCGGGAACATAGCCTAAAATTGCACGATTTAAAAAAGCTTTTTGTGCAAGCAGGTTTTTCCAGACATTTATTGGGAGAGGTTTTGTGAAAATATTAGGATCAAAAGTAGGGTAACTTGCAATAGCTAATACTTCTCCGGTATTTGGATTTACAACTACAGCGGCAGAGCTTGTGCCAGTGCTTTTTAGGGCTTCTTCAGTTGCTTTTTGTAGATCAGCATCTAATGTTAGATGTATGTTTTTTCCTGGAATAGGTTCTATATGAATTACTGCGTGTTCATAATCAGGATCGATGGGTCTTCCTAAACGATCTACCTCAACAATTGTTTTCCCATCTTTTCCTCGAAGCAGATCATCAAATATATTTTCAACTCCATATTTGCCAACCAGATCTCCAAGTTTCCTATCTGGTCTTTTTTCTAATTCATGCTCGTTTATTTGAGAAATATATCCGATTACGTGAGCAGCTAAAGAGCCATAAGGGTAATACCGTACAGGTTCTTGCTGAATGCTTATGCCGGGCAACAAATGCTGCTTTTCTATAATTTGAATTGCTTCCTGAATGCTTATGTTGCTTTGTATTCTTATTGGCAATGGTGCATTTTCAGGAAGTTTCATTATGCTTCTTCTTAGCTTTAATGGATTTTCTTTTAAAATCCTGGTCAACTTGTTGTATACAGCCAGTTTTTCTTTTTGTGTTTTTAACTTGGTTGGATAAGCAATTACTGAAATTGATTGCTTGTTTGTAGCAAGAATCTTTCCGTTCCGGTCATAAATAATTCCTCTCGGTGCTACTAATATTGAAATCCTTGAAGTTGAGTATTGTGCTCTCTGGGTGATACTTTTGTAGTTAAAAATTTGTAAGTAAAATAATCTTAAAATTAACAACGTAACGAGGAATAAAGTTATTCCGATAAGAATTTTAGTCTTGTAATCTTTTAACTTTAAATCCTCAATACTTGTCATCATAATTTATCTACATTGTATCTAAATAGAATTAGAGTATAGAAATAAAGGATTTTCAAAGAATCTGTCTTATTTCTTATCTTGTATTCTTTAAATAAGTAAGACATTATGATTTTTCTGTCATTTGAAATTCTATGAAATAATATTTACTGAAATCATTTGAGTATGTTTTAAAAACTTAAGTGGTAGTTATTAACAATGTTTAAAAAAAACATAAGAATTAACAAAGGAGTTAAGTATTATGCCAACAACTATGAGTTTACCAATACCAAAAATAGAAGGACCAGCTTGTTTAGATGCAGAAAGTTGCTTTATGCTTTCTGTAGCACAAAAGATTAGCTTTATAGATGAAAACCTGTTAAAGGTTTTAAATAGTTTCAGAAGAGAAATTTGTATGGAAATCCCATTAAGAAAAGATGATGGGAAATTAGTCACTATAAAGGCTTATAGAGTTCAGCATAATAATGCTCGCGGACCATACAAAGGTGGATTTCGTATTCATGAAAGAGTAGATCTTGATGAAGTCAGAATGCTTGCAAATCTGATGACATGGAAAACTGCAGTTGCAAATATTCCATTTGGTGGTGCAAAAGGAGGAATTGCAATAGATCCAAGTACTTTAACAAAAACAGAACTTGAGAGATTAGTTAGGGCTTATACATATAATCTGGCTGACAATGTTGGACCACATACTGATATTCCTGCGCCCGATGTGAATACTGGTGGTCAGACTATGGCATGGTTTTATGATGAGTACTCTAAATCTCATTCTACTGATGCACTTGCTGTTGTTACTGGAAAACCAGTAGGGCTTGGTGGATCTGAAGGAAGGGAAGAAGCTACTGGTCGGGGTGTAATGTATACGCTTCGTGAAATTGCTAAAGACTTAAAAGTTGATTTATCTAAAACCAAAGTATTAGTAGAAGGTTTTGGAAATGTAGGTTACTGGGCAGCTAAGCTTATTAAGGATGAGTTGAATGCAAAAATAGTTGGTGTATCTACTTCAAGAGGTGGAATTTATAATTCTAATGGAATTGATGTAGATGCTGCACATGCATATAATGTAAAGAATCATACCTTAAAAGGTTTTCCAAATTCAGACTTCATGTCTTGTGAAGAGTTATTGTTAGCTGATTGTGATGTGTTAGTACCAGCAGCGCTTGAAGGTTCTATTGATAAAAGAGTTGCTGATAAAACAAAAGCTAAGATAATTCTTGAAGGTGCAAATGGACCGATTACTGCAGAAGCTAACGAAATCCTGATTGATAGACAAAGAGTAGTTGTTCCAGGAATTTTAGCTAATGCTGGTGGGGTTATTGTTTCTTACTTTGAATGGGTTCAAAACTTACAACAGTTCTACTGGACTCGTGAAGAAGTAAATAAAAAGCATGAAAGGCTGATTGTTGCTGCATATGAAAATGTAAGAGATGTCTCAAGAAAAAATAAGATTTCTCTTCGTCAGGCAGCTTACACTATCGGTATGGAAAGAGTAGCTCAGGCTTGTATCCTTAGAGGAACAGGGTTTTAATTGCGAGGGCTGAAAGCCCGAAGCAATCCCGAACATTAATGGCAGGTGTTTAACATCTGCCATTTTTATTTTAAAAGCTCATCAATTAATTTATTAACTACAGCTGGGCTAGCTTTACCGCCAGATTTTTTCATTACTTGTCCGACAAAAAAGCCTTTTACTTTGTCTTTTCCTTCTTTTAATTGCTTTAACTGTTCAGGATTTGATTCAAGAACTCCTTTTACTATTGATTTTAATTCTCCTTCATCAGTGATTTGTGAGAGTCCTTTTTGCTTGATTATTTCTTCCGGATTTGCTCCTGTGCTTAAAACTTCTTCTAAGATTTCGCTCTTAGCAATGTTATCGTTTATTGTCCCTTTTTCTATAAGGATGATTAAATCTGCAAGCTGAACAGGAGTCATGTGAGAGTTAATAATATCTGTTCTGTGCTCTTTTAAGTATGCAGTAATCGGTCCAATAAGCCAGTTTGCTGCTTTCTTAGGATTTGCACCTAGTCTTACTACAGCTTCATAATACTCAGCCATATTTCTATCTTCGGTTAGAATTTTTGTATCATCGGTACTTAGACTATAGTCTTTTGGATATCTTAATTTTTTTTGATGAGGTAATTCTGGAACTGTTTCTTTGATCTCATTAATCCAGCTTTGTGCAATTTCAAGAGGAACAAGATCAGGCTCAGGGAAATAACGATAATCATGAGCTTCTTCTTTACTTCTCATGGAAATAGTCTTTCCACTATTTTCTTCAAATAGTCTTGTCTCCTGAACTATCTTTCCACCACTATCTAAAATCTCAGATTGTCTTTCTATCTCAGTTTCAATTGCCCGTACAACAGACCTAAAACTATTTACATTTTTTATTTCACATCTGGTCCCATATATTTTGCTTCCTACAGGCATAAGGCTTACATTTATGTCACATCTCATGGAACCTTCCTCAAGATTTCCATCACAAACATCTAAATATCTAAGAATACTTCTTAGTGTTTGAGCATAGTCTCTAGCTTCTTCGGCTGATCTAATATCGGGCTTACTTACTATTTCTATAAGTGGTGTTCCAGTTCGATTGTAATCTACAAGACTATAATCAGAACCATGAAGCCTGTCAGAGCCTGCATGAACAAGCTTTCCTGCATCTTCTTCCATGTGGATTCTTTCAATTCCAACAACTTTTCCGTTTACTTCAAGGTGACCACCTTTACAGATGGGTTGATCATACTGGGATATTTGATAATTTTTTGGAAGATCAGGATAAAAATATTGTTTTCTATCAAACTTACAGTGTTTTGTAATCTCACAACCTAGTGCTAATCCTGTTTTAATAGCAAATGCAACAACCTGTTTATTCAAAACAGGGAGGACTCCTGGCATGCCAAGACAAACAGGGCAAACGTTTGTATTTGGATCTGCACCAAAATCAACTGGGCAATTGCAAAAGATTTTAGTCTTGGTTTTTAATTGAGCATGAACCTCAATACCAATTACGACCTCATATTTTGTTTTAGAAATTGTGGATGTCATAGTTACAATTTATATCATACATTATTAATTTATTGACTGTTGTAGGGTCGTAGCATGCTACGACCCTACGGTTATAATATCTTGTATGAAAGAACCCCTTTTTATCCCATATATAACAGCAGGACACCCCTCAAAAAAAACATTTTTACCAATTCTAGAAACTCTTTCTGAAAATGGAGCAAATTTTATAGAGGTAGGTGTTCCGCATTCAGATCCTTTGGCAGATGGACCGGTTATACAGGAATCCTCAAAGAAAGCATTGGAGAACGGTGCAAACTTAACATGGATTGTAAAAACCTGTAAAACTATGTCATTGAAAAATATAAAACCTTTAATTTTATTCTCATATTTAAATCCTATACTCCAATATGGACTTAATGAATTATTGAAAGATTTACCAAAGCCATTATTTTATGGATTAATAATTCCTGATTTACCACTTGAGGAAGCAGAAAAATATTTGCCAGTATTTAAAAAATATAAATTGAATCTTATTTTATTGGCAGCACCTACTACAAAAAAAGAAAAAATAAAAAAGATAGCAAAGTTGTCAGGAGGATTTATTTATCTTGTTTCTGTTGCAGGTGTTACTGGAGTTAGAAAGCAATTATCAAAAGAATTGAAAACTAAAATTAAGGAATTAAAATCACAAACTAATAAGCCTGTAGTAGTTGGCTTTGGCATAAGTAATTTAAAACAGGTTAAAGAGGTTGTTTCTTATGGAGCTGATGGTGTTGTTATAGGAAGTGCTTTGGTTAAGACTTTAAATAGGAGTTCTGAAAATGGTTTAAAATCAGCTAAAATGTTTTTAAAATCCTTAAAAAATTAATAAAAGATAAATCTATTTAAAGAACTCTTTTTTAATTGATAAACTCAAAATAATTAACAAGTAATGAGAGAAAAATTATGGATGGTGTATCTTCAAGGCAATTAAGAATTGCTCAACATTTTGTAAATCCTGGAGTATCGTTGTATTTACCAGGAGTTAAAAATCAGCTTCTTCAGGCAAAAGAACAAGGTAAACAAGTACTCATCCTTCACAAAGGTTCAGATGGGGTTTTAAGAGCAACCGCTGGTAATGTAGAAAAAGTGACAGGAGCTAATAAGCTTCAGCTTGTAGTTTCTTTAACTGGTGTTAGACAGGCGACTCCATTAGCAGTTGCTGCATTTGTAGATAAAGATCTTGAATTAGCTGGTGGAACTAAAATCTCTAGTGATGAGTTCAATGATTTATTTCCCAGGACAGTAGACTTTGTTAGATGCGAATCTCTTCCTGGAGAATTTAGAGCACGCTTATTTGAAAGTGAAGTAGCAAGTGGTTTATATGATGATAAAGAAGCAAGAAAGTTAACTGAATTAAAACTTGGATATTGTTGTCAAAGTCCAAGATATATCCGCTTATATACAGGGGATGATTTAACTAATAGCTTTAATCCTGTTAAGAACAGTTAGTTTGGTATCTGCTTCCTGACATAAATAGAGCTTTGAAAATCTTTCTAACTTTTCTTTTTGAGCGGTAGTATAAAGAGAAATTTTAGCTGGGTTAGAGGAGTTATTCTTTACTAGGTTTTTTTCTAATTCACGAACCAAAGAATCTGCCGGGTCAATTATTTCTATATCTGTTAATTTCTTTAAATCTTCTGAAATTAGAGGGTAATGAGTGCATCCCATAACTAATGTGTTTGAATCTTTTGATGTATGGTTGAGATATTCGTTTATGACTTTATTTCTTTCTTCAAGAGTAAAACTAAGTCCTTCTATCATAGGGACCAGTTTTGGACATCCGATTTCTTCTACTGTAATATTTGAATTTGTTTTTTGAATTAAGTTTTTATAGCAATTACTATTTGCAGTGAGTTGTGTCGCCCAGATAGAGACTTTCTTATGATTGGAATTCCCAATCTCTCTTGTGCAGCTTTCAATTATTCCATATACAGGAACTCCAAATTTTGAACTTAAATCTTCAAGTTGTGAGCTAAAGGTAGCTGAGCTTGTATTGCAAGCCATAATTACTGTTTTGGGTTCAAATTGGACTAGCCACTGAATAATCTCATCTACAATAATTTTAATTTCTTCTTTTGTTTTATCTCCAAAGGGGACTCTGGCTAGATCTGCTAAATAAATATAATTTTCATTTGGAAACTTGCTTATAAGTTTCTTTAAGACTGTTAAACCACCTATCCCAGAGTCAAAAAGACAAATTGGTTTGGATTCTTTACTAGTGCTTATCATTTTTCTTCTCTTCTTTTTTACTTTCGGATTTTATTTCTATATCTAAAAACTTAAGTATAGCCTCTGTAAGTGCTTTTGCATACTCGTCTTGAACAGTTGATGTTGTAAGGAGTTTACGATCATCAAGGTTACTTAAAAATCCAAGCTCTGCCAATATTGCGGGAACTGAGGTATGGCGTATTACGTAAAATTGAGCTTTTCTAATAAAATGGTCTGGTATTTTTATATGATTTAAAATACTTTTGTGGATAAAATATGCGAGTTTATAGCTTTGAGAGGTCCAATAATAAGTTTCTACACCTCTTATTACCCTTGAAGAAACGAGGGCATTTCCATGAATACTTATAAATACGTCCGGCTTAATGCTGTTAGTGATTTCTACTCTTTCTGCAAGAGATAAAAAATTGTCACTATCTCTTGTGAGAAACACTGTTATCCCTACATCTTCAAGGGCTTTTTTTAATTTTTCAGCGATTACAAGGTTTACATCTTTCTCTTCAAAGCCACCGTAACTTGCGCCTGTATCATACCCACCATGTCCAGGATCTACAACTACTTTAATTCCAGATTTCTTTACAACTTCAGCCTTTTCTTTATTTACTTTAAATTTAATCTCTATTTTATTTCCTATTAAACTTGAATCTACCTTACAATCCAAATCTGGCTTTGCAAGATCAAAAACTATTCTTGTTGTTTCTACTCCACTTGCGGCACGTCCAATTCTTATGCCTGATACATAAGGAGTCGGTTTAAATTTTAATGGAGGAATATCAGGTGGGAGAATGTTTAACAAATCAATTGCAAATCTGTCAGGATTTTTTAATATGTAAGTGTCATATTTAACAGATTTACTTGCAGTGACAATAGCCTTGGTTTCACCCTCTTCAGTTTCAATTGTTATATCCTTAAATTTTCCAGGAGGAGAAGCTTCTTTTGAGGCTTCACTGTTTTTCATCTCATCAGGAACTTCAGTTTCAATTCTTGCAATTCTAATTATCAAGGTTCTATCATTGTTTGAAAGATATGTTTTGCGGTTTATAGATGCTGTGCCAGAAATGATAATTCTTACTTTGTTTGATGGTTCTTGGACAATTGAAATGTCTTCATCAGTTTCACTTTTGTAGCTTGTTGTAAATTTGTTCTCTTGTAATGAGCAGTTTAAAAGGTCAATAATGACTCTGTCTGGTTCTTTTAATCTTGACTCAATATATGAAATTTTATTTATTGTATTAATTACTAATGAATTATTATTAAACTCAATTGATGAGATTTGATTTTCTGTAGTTTGAGCAAATAAAAAATTACTGCAAGAAAAAAAAGCAATTATAAATAAAATAAAGATCTTTTTATACATCACTAGTTATTTTATACAAGTGAAGGTTTGCTGTAAACGCAAACCTGAGCGACAGAGAAGATTTGCATATAAATAGCGAAATAATCTGCCTAAGCAGTTATTTCGCGTTATATAAATGTTTCTTGGGCAATTCGTGGCAAATATTTGTTTATCATTTCATGTGGGGTTAGAGGGAATTGATTTAGAAAATCATTTAAAGTGTTATTGATAATTGCATTTCTTAGGTTGTTTACCAGATTTGTTAGAAAATAAATATTATGTATGCTCAGTAATGTTGGACCTGTTGGCTCATTAGCTTTAAATAAATGTCTTATATAGGCTTTTGTATGATTTAAGCAGCTATGACATTTGCAATCTCTATCCAAGCTTGAAAAGTCATTTATGAACTCTGCATTTTTTATAATTTTCCTTCCCTCATTTGTATAAAAAGTCCCATGACGAGCAATTCTTGTAGGCATAACACAGTCAAACATATCTGCACCGCAAAGTATTCCAAATATTAGATCCTCCGGTGTTCCTACTCCCATTACATATCTTGGTTTATCTTTTGGAAGGAGATTTAATGTATAAGCTGTAATTCTGCAGATCTCTTCTTTTGCTTCACCAACGCTTACTCCTCCAACTGCAATTCCTTCAGGATTTAAGCTTGTTATAAAATCAACGCTTTGTTTCCTTAGTTCTTCGTTGCTACCCCCCTGAACAATTAAAAAAAGAGACTGGCTATCTTTTTTCTTATGTGCTTTTTGGCATTTAATTGCCCAACCGTGTGTTCTGTTTAGAGAAGTTTTAAGTTCTTCTACTGTACTTGGAAGTTTTGGGCAATCATCAAATGCCATGATTATATCTGCACCAAGTTTGTTTTGGATACTCATAGATTCTTCAGGCCCTATAAAATGTTCTTTTCCACTCCAGGGATCTTTAAAAAAAACACCATTTTCAGTAATTTTACTTTTCCCAAACCTTCCATGGCTAAAAACCTGAAATCCTCCTGAATCAGTAAGTATTGGCTTATTCCAGTTTGACCAATTATGCAGACCACCAGCTTGTTCTATTAGATCAGCACCAGGCTTTAAGTACAAGTGGTATGCATTGCTTAAAATTATTTGAGCCCCGGTTTCTTTCACCTGTTCCATTGTTAATGTTTTTACAGTAGAGTTTGTTCCTACAGGCATAAAAACTGGTGTTAATACTTCACCATGAGGAAGTTCAAGCCTTCCAGCGCGGGCCTTGAAATTCTTGGATTCATTTTCTAATGTGAATTTCATAGAATGGTTTGTGTTATGTTATTCTGAGTCCTTCGTTAACACTCAGGATAAACTCCGCGAAGAATCTCACAAGGTTTAATAAAGTAATTAAAAAAAATAGTAATTTTTAAAGTGATCTTTGTTCTGAGATTCTTCAGTCGTTTCACTCCTTCAAAATGACAAATATGAGTTTATCCAATAATGCTTAATATATCTTACTGCGGGTGTGAAAAGTTTTCGAGGATAACTTTAACATGTCACTGCGAGGAGCATGAGCGACGAAGCAGTCCCGATCGGGACTGCCACGCCTCATTTCATTCGGCTCGCAATGACATTTATACTGTTTATCCTCGATTTGTTAGCACTCCCTCTTACTGCTATAGATTGTGTTAATATTTTACATTGATATGACTAAGTTACTTATTAAAAATGGCAGATACATTAATCCAAAGACAAATACAGATGAAATACTTGATGTCTTAGTAGAAGATGGAAAGATAGTAGATTTAAGAAAAGAAATTAATTTAAATGGTTCTACAAAAATTATTGATGCAAAAAATCTCTGGGTAGTACCTGGTCTTATAGACATTCACTGTCACTTAAGAGATCCGGGACAACCTGAAAAAGAAACAATTGAAACTGGTACAAAATCAGCAGCAAAAGGTGGATTTACAAGTATTTGTCCAATGGCAAATACTAAACCTGCTATTGATACAGCAGCACTTGTTGAGTATGTTAATAAAACAAACCAAAAACATGGTTCTGTAAACATTTTTCAAATAGCTGCGGTTTCAAAAGGCTTAGCTGGGGAAGAAATTACACCATTTGAAGAATTAAAATCTGCAGGTGCAATTGCTTTCTCAGATGATGGAAAACCAATTGAAAATCTTAGTTTGCTTCGTCATGCTCTTGAATATGCGCAAATGTTTGATATGAATATTGTTAGTCATGCAGAAGATTCCAGTCTTTGTTGTGGTGGTGCTGTCCATGAAGGGCATTGGTCTATAAAACTTGGTATTCCTGGTATTCCTTCAGCTAGCGAAGCTACCTGCGTAGCAAGAGAAATTGAAGTTGTAAGGCAAACAAAAGGAAAAATTCATTTTGCTCATGTTAGTACAAAAGAAGCGGTTCAGCTAATTAAAGCTGCTCAAAATGAAGGTCTTAGGATTACTGCAGAAGTTACACCTCATCATTTAATTTTAACTGATGAAGATATTCAAGATTTTAGTACAAATAAAAAAATGAATCCTCCTCTTAGATCAAAAGAAGATCAGGCAGCTCTCGTTAAGGCAGTCTTAGATGGTACGATAGGGGTCTTTGCGACAGATCATGCTCCTCATACATTTGAAGAAAAATCTAGGTCTTTAGTAGAAGCACCTTTTGGAATTATTGGCTTTGAAACTGCTATCCCTCTTTACCTTGAAGTGTTTTATCATACAGGGAAGCTTTCTCCCATCGAGTTTATAAAAAAACTTACTGTAAGTCCTGCGTCGGTGTTAAATATCCCAAGAGGATCTATTTCTATAGGTGATATTGCTGATATTACAATAATTAATCCTGATTGTACCTGGAAATATGACGTAAACAATACATTATCAAAGTCAAGAAACTCCCCATTCCATGCAAGAAACCTTAAAGGGAAAGCTATTTACACTATAGTTAATGGAAAAATTGTTTTTGAAGATAAAAACTAATGAAAAAAGTGAGTTTTTTCTTTTTGCTCTTTTTAATTGCTTATCTAATTTTTAATTTGCCATCCTATTCAAAAAATTCTGCTGTAATAACCCGTGTAAAACTTAATCAAAATAAAGACAGTTCAAAAATTGAAATCAGACTGACAGAACCAATCTACAAACCTTCTGATGTTATGGCTTCATTGCAGACGGTGAGCTTTGATTTAAATGCAATCTTACCTCCAAGAAAAAGAAAAACTGTAAAAAATGGAAAAGTAGGTGAAGAAGAATATTTCCTTGATTCAAAAGATTTTATAAATAGAGTTTTATTAAGATCAAACAAAGGGCAAACAACGGTAGAGATAAAAAGACAATATTTTACTCCAGTAAATCTTATTGAACAGGAAAATCCACCTGCCATTATTGTGGAGTTTCCTAGAGACTATTTTCAGAAAGAATCAGTAGAGTTAAAACCTGGGATTATAAAACACTTAGTTCGTACCGTTAATAGTCGTGGACCTGTAGTTTTGCATTTACTAGAAGTTGATTTATCAAATGAGAAAATTTCATTTAAAGTTGGAATGCCAGATGATGATAAGTTAAAAGCAAAGGGAACTCTTACTCAAATAGTGAAGAAGCAAAAAGCATTTGCTGGAATAAATGCAAACTATTTTGATGTGAAAGTTGGGAATCCAATTGGTACATTGATTAGAGATGCTACTTGGATTACTGGTCCTGTATATGACAGGGTTGCTATAGGATTTTCAGATGACAATATGGTCTTTATTGATCAGGTAATGCTTGTAGGGAATGCTACTGTATATAGGGGTTTCAGAAGAAATCCAAAAGCAATGATTGAAATTGATGGCTTGAATACAGCATTAAATCTTTATAGCAAAGTTGGTCTATTCACTAAAGATTGGGATGAAAAGATTGATTTGCCAAAAGGAAAGATTGCTTTACTTATAAAAAATGATTCTGTAAAAAAAATTGAAGATGAGAAAATTGAAGTCCCAAAAGATGGATTTGTTATTGTGGGACACAAAGATTATTTAGGTTCTATAAAAAAGAAAGATCGGATTGAAGTTAAGTGGATGAGTGAGCCTGACTGGTCTGAGGTTAAAGAGGCTGTTAGTGGTGGACCGTATTTAATTATGGATGGAGGAGTATATGTTGATCAGGAAAGACAACGTTTTAAATATTCTGTAAAAGAAACTTTTGCTCCACGTAGTGCAATAGGACTGGGAAACGATGGGAAATTGTATCTTATTTCTGTTGATGGTAGGATGCCAAATTATTCTGCTGGTCTTACATTACATGAGCTAGCTCAGATTTTAAAAAAGCTTGATTTTAAAGAAGTTATTAATTTAGATGGTGGTGGTTCAACAACACTTGTAGCTGATGGTGGAATTATAAACACACTTAGTGAAAGACATGAAAGAAAGATCAGCAATGCATTATTGATCTTTTATAAATAAATCAGGTCTCCACCATCATCTTTATTGATTTATTGGTAAAACATTTGTCTATTTGCTTTGGCAATTCTTTTAAAGAAACCACATCTGTAATTAACTGTTTTAATTTAATTTTTTCAGTTATTATCATTTGATAGGCATCTCTTAATGCCAGTGGTGAAGGAGAATAGCTTCCCATTACAGTTAGCTCACGATAGTAAATCTCATTATTAAAGAAACCCTGTTCTTTTGGAATGCTTGAAAATACTATAATTTTGCCTCCTGATCTTACATAACTTAAAGCACTTAAGAGGCTTTTTTCACTCCCACTTGCAAGAAATACTATATCTACACCTCTACCATCAGTTTTATTTAAAATCCAGCTTTTCATTTCCTCCGAGTTTGCCAGATATCCATCCTGAATGGATGATATTTCTTTTGCGAGATTTATTCTCTCTTTAAGTAAATCTGTTCCAAAAGTGTAAGCTCCTTTTTCTATGCAGAGTTTTCCAATCATAATTCCAATTGAACCAAGTCCACAAATTAGAACTGAATTACTTGCTGTAACCCCGATCCTTTGGACAGCTCTTAAGCAACATGCTAATGGTTCAGTTAAAGCCAGCTCATGATCAGATATAGTGCTTTTAGGTACAAGGAAAGTTGTTTGTTCAAGGTGAGCTTTTGAAAGTTTTATATATTCTGAAAAGCCCCCGGGTTCAATATTTGTAGTTTTGAACTGCTGGCACATGGAAAAATTACTACTTTTGCAAAAGTAACAATTTAAACACGGAACATGATGTGCAACAACTATTTTTTGTGATGGCATCCATTTTTTGATTTGACTTCCAACTTCTACTATTGTGCCAACTATTTCATGACCCAGTACCGTTCCTTCTGGGACAAGGTCATTTTTTATTTTTACAAGATCAGAACCACAAACACCACAAACATCTACTTTTATAAGGGCCTCATCTTCTTTTATTTCAGGAGTTGGAAGCTCAGATAGTTTTAACTTTTCTTTTTTATTGTATATAGCACTAAGCATGGTATTTATATTCTATTTAAAATCCTCTCACTTTTCCAAGCATGCTGCCCCTCAATCCATACTTCTTTAAGATCTTTTTTATTGTCAATATTGAAAATAAGTAAATTATATAGATCTTTATGTGTACAGCCAGATTTATCCCTAAGGTTATAAACTAGAAAATCAGCATTAAAGCCTTTCTTTAGATAACCCAATTCTTTTTCTTTTGATAATATTTTTGCGGCATTTGAGGTAATTGCTTTAAAAGCTTCCTGTGCAGAAATAGTATATCCATAGTTAATACTTTGCTGATTTATTGCAAATCGCACTTCTTCTAACAAATCTAGGCTTTCATTACTTGCAATACTATCTGTTCCAATTCCCCACAATAAACTAAATTCATCCCAAAGTTTTAAATTAGCAACCCCGTTATTTAAAAAATAATTGCTTCTTGGGCAGTGAACAAGATTAATATTGCTTTCTTTTAAGATTTGCAGATCCTCTTTGCTTGCCTGACATAAATGAGTTGCAAGTATATTTTTATTTAAAAAATTATTTTTATTTAAAAAATCAATCCCGGAATTATGTTTCTTCCAGTATTTTAACTTTGGTTCAAGTCTATTTAGAAATTTCCAAAACTCTATAGCTTTTCCTGATTTGTTTTGCCACCAGAGTCTTTCATCAGGTGATTCCTCAAGGTGAGTAAGTAATGGTTTATTGTTTTGAATAGACCAATCTATAAGCTTCTTCCATAAAGGGCTTGATACATCGTATGGTGCATGAGGAGAGAAAGTTGACTCCACTTTGTCATTCCCACTTGCGCGGGAGTGGCATTTACTCATTTGTTCCAAAGCTAAATTGAATAATTCATCTGCTTTCTCCTCATCAGAGCCAAACACTTCAAACCCAACTAATGTTCTAAGGGGGCTTTTTGATAATTCTTGAGCTGATAAATAGCTTGGAGTGTTTTCTACGATAAATATTGTGCCTGTAGATAATGCTTGCTTTATCCCATAGTTTATAGAATCTATATAATCTTTTTCTTGCCAGCTTTTTGTGCTTGATATTAGTGATTCAAGCCAAGGAAATAACCCATCTAAACCCTTTATCTTAGGAGCTTTTGAATAAAGTAAATGAGCATGAAGGTTTATAAAGCCAGGACATATTAGCGAATTTTTGTGATCTATTGTTCTGTACTTTGTAAGGTCACCAAAGTCTTCAATCTTTCCAACAGAAACTATTGTTGAATCTTCAATTAATAAAGCACCGTTGATAACTGGCTCAGCCTCATTAGTAATAATTATTCCTGATAGATGTAATGT
>JAHFBE010000033.1 GCA_023250205.1 Candidatus Melainabacteria bacterium
GGAGTCCACTTAAGGTGGACGACGTGGCAATCTAATACTAAGATACCGCTTGCAAGACTGCCTCATAAACAATATTGCAAAATGAGATTCCCACGTCGGCACTTTGTGCCTCCTCGGAATGACAAAATCGATTTAATGCTCCTTTCAGATTCACCTTTCTATACTTTTTTCATTTCCTTAAGTTAATAAGCATGCCGCCTTAGGTGAGATTAAAATGACATTATGAGAATAATTAAAAGAAATTAATCTACTTACTAGAACATTTATCATATTTCTTTGAATTACATATCAACTTTAACTCTTACTTTTCTTTTTATCTATAGAGGACTTAAATCCACAAAAGGGAAGTTATGTTTATTTTAAATTTTGCAATGAGATTTGGAAACCCTATGATGGGAGGTTTTGGGCCAAGACCTTTCTTTCCACAACCATTTTTTGCACCTAGACCTTTTGTTCCTTTTGCACCAGCAGCTTTTCAACAACCAATTATGTTTGCTCAAGCAGGTGGTCCAATGGCACTCCCCCCTATACTTCCTACAGCACCTAGCACCTTCCCTCAAATGTATGCACCATTACCAATACCTCCTGCAGTAGCACAAATGAGAGCTGGCGGAGCCCCTGTTCTCCCAGCAATAGGTGGCGGTGGCGCTGGAGTACCAACAATAAATATTCGTGTACCAGGAGCTGTAACTATTCCAGCAACAGCTACCATACCAGCACTACGTGGTGGAAGAGTGGTGGAATATAGAGATGGAAATGGAGCTGGTCCACATAGAATAGGAATAAGACCTGCCGCTGGTGGAGCAATTCAATGGTTTGATCTTGATGATGCAAGACTAACTCTAAATGCTGCTACACAAAGTAGAATTTCTTCAAGTGCACTATTAGCACAACAAATGGGACTTACAGTAAGACCTGATGGCAGTGTTATCCAGTTTAGAGCTGGTGGACTACCTCCTATCACTTATGAAGTAAGAGCTAATGGACAGTTAGTTTCAGCAGCTGTACGAGGCAGACCAAGCATAGCTTATGAATATAACCCTGGTGGACAACCACGTATGTTTACTCCAGCTGGAAGACCAATAACAGTTGTTACAGCTGGAAGTCCTCTTACAGCAGCAGGTTTACCAGTGAATACTTATACTTATGTTAATGCTGCAGATCATACAATTCGAATATTTAATCCTGGAGCTGGTGGTGGAGCTGGCGCCTGGGAAGCACCCGCCGCACCTCTAATACCAGGTGCAGCAGTAAATGGAATCTTTGCAAACGGAACATTTAGAGCTGGAGCCGGGCTAAGAGCTGGCGATGCATTTTACAGGATTCCTGCTGGAAGAGCAAATGCTGGAAACTTCTTTGTACTTAATAACGCTGGAACACAATTTAGAATTGTTGATGCAGCAGGAAATCCTGTTGGTGGAGCTGCCTTTGTAAATATTGCAGGTCATGCCAGAGAAACAGAATTTGCAGCATATAGAACTGCAATTCAAGCAACAAGAGCTATAACTGGAGTTAATCCAGCTTAATTTTTTAACTGTCATTGCGAGGAGTCCACTTAAGGTGGACGACGTGGCAATCTAATACTAAGATACCGCTTGCAAGACTGCCTCATAAACAATATTGCAAAATGAGATTCCCACGTCGGCACTTTGTGCCTCCTCGGAATTGTAAATGTCAAGTAATTCGTTGACAAAATCGATTTAATGCTCCTTTCAGATTCACCTTTCTATACTTTTTTCGTTTCCTTAAGTTAACAGGCATGCCATCTCAGGCGGACTCGCAATGACATTATGAGATAACAAAAATATTAAATATTTTAATTCCTATCAAAAAAATTATTCTCTTAGCTTTTTATATTTAGAAAGAAATAACTTTTGTGATTTCTTATAGTTGGATAGATTTAATAAAACAGGAAAAACATGCCCCCATTTGAAGCATTCCCACCGTTTAATCCAGG
Source organism: Candidatus Melainabacteria bacterium (assembly GCA_023250205.1). Lineage (GTDB taxonomy): Bacteria > Cyanobacteriota > Vampirovibrionia > 2-02-FULL-35-15 > 2-02-FULL-35-15 > 2-02-FULL-35-15. Next base: position 1,958 of record JAHFBE010000033.1, read on the forward strand.
ACTTGTCAGTCCCACTATTATGCGCCTGCCTCCGGGGCTATTTGGAACATCTGTAATTGGAAATGGAACTGTAGACTCTTTTCAATCAGCACAAATACCTCCTCCTCCCGCTGATCCATATGCACCACCTCCACCCCAGCCAGGTGGATTAATACCACCAACACTTCCTGGTGAGACACTTCCAGGAGGAATACCAGCATTACCACTCATAGATACAAGTGGTAGCATACCTGTTCCTACCTTGCCACAAATTGGTGGGACTGGCGGCGTAGTTGGCGCAGGGAATAGAATGGCTTTATATAACAGATACAGACTTCAGTTTCAAGAAGGTGGTTTTTACAGAGCTCAAATACCTGATAATGCTAATCCCGGACGCCATGTAACAGATAATGATCATAAATATTACTGGTTACCAGATGGATCTCTTTTAAGAACTAACAACGATGGTACAGGTGGACAAATTATCTCCATGAATGCTGCTGGCACTGAGCAACTTCCTTCTAGAGCAGTTAATAATGCAAATGATGGTGCTATGGTTAATTGGGGAAGAACTCTTGCTTCACAAGGTGGACTTATTCCTGTAAATAACGGATCCTCTTATGCAAGAGGCGGTAATGCTGACAGCGGTGAATTTATATTAGTACCTTCAACTAATGGAACAGTATATCGATTAGAAGGTCCTAATGGAGCAGCTCAAGGGTTTAGCTGGAATGGAACTACACATGTAAATGCCAATCCAAGCGCAAATGACATAAATACAGCAAGAGCATTTAGAGCAATGAACTTAAGACCAAGAAGACATGGCGAAGTTATAGCAGGTGGAAATGGCGTAGACAATATAACTTATAGACCCGGTCAATGGGTAGCTATCCCAAGTGGTAATCAACCTCCTCAAGGAGTATTCGAATTTAGCGGAATGTCAAGCGGAAATGTTGACTTAAGACTAATTAACACAAACACTTTAGATGGGGCTAATTTACGCCCTGCACCAGCGAATAATACAAATGAAGGAATGAGTGTACCGAGAGTAATATCATGTGAGTATAATCCAACTACAGGAGCTATTACATACTTTGCAAGAGTTTGGACAGGAACAGGCTCAGATCACAGTTGGTACAGAATGCAAGAACTTAATGGAAATTATTATATTAGAAGGGGGACTAATTTAATGGTTCTACAAAATGTTTCAGGTACATGGAGATGGGTAAACCACACTGGTGCCAGACCGGAAGGTATAAATATTTAAACAATATTAAAATCTAGTTAAATTAATACCCTGGTCATTTAATTCTTTATTAATGATTAATTTTCTCTAAGGTCTATAAATATTTTTATAAAGACCTCTTTTTATATTTGGATAGATTTAATTAAAACAGGAAAAATATGCCCCCATTTGAACCATTCCCAGCATTTAATCCAGGACTTGTAAGTCCCACTATTATGCGCCTGCCACCAGGAATATTTGGAACAGGAACAGTTGGCGTTGGAAATGGAAATGTAGACTCTTTTCAATCAGCACAAATACCTCCTCCTCCCGCTGATCCATATGCACCACCTCCACCTCAGCCAGGTGGATTAACACCACCAATACTTCCTGGCGAAACACTTCCAGGAGGCATACCAGCATTACCACTTATAGATACAAGCGGTAGCGTACCTGTTCCTACATTGCCACAAATTGGTGGAACTGGTGGAACAGTTGGCGCAGGAAATAGAATGGCTTTATATAACAGATACAGACTTCAATTCCAGGAAGGTGGTTTTTACAGAGCTCAAATACCTGATAATGCTAATCCCGGACGCCATGTAACAGATGAAGCACATAAATATTACTGGTTACCTGATGGATCTCTTCTAAGAACTGATAATAATGGTACAGGTGGACAAATAATTTCTATGAATACTACTGGTACTGAGCAACTTCCTTCTAGAGCTACTGATGCTAATGATACAAATCTGGTTGCATGGGGAAGAACTCTTGCTTCACAAGGTGGACTTATTCCTGTAAATAATGGATCCTCTTACGCAAGAGGCGGTAATGCAGATAATGGTGAATTCATATTAGGAGATAATGATAATGGACAAATATTTAGATTAGAAGGACCAGCTGGAGGGCTTGCAGGATTTAGATGGAATGCTGCAGGAAACAACTTTGAAACAACAACTACCCCTGCAGGTTCTGTAAATTCAGCAAGAGCTCTTAGAGCAATGAACTTAAGACCAAGAAGACATGGTGAAGTTATAGCAGGGGGAAATGGCGTAAATAATATAGACTCCAGACCAGGTCAATGGGTTGCAATCCCAGAAGGAAGTGGAACACCTCGTGGAGTAGTTGAGTTTTATGGAATATATGACAGTAGCAATCAGGTAGGATATAGATTAATTAACACAAATAATACAGAAATTGTTGCTGATAACGGAAGAGTTCCTACACCAGCAAATAACCTAAACGAAGGAATGAGTGTACCAAGAGTAATAGAGCATATATATAACATAAATACAGGAGCAACTGAATCTTGGGTAAGAGTATGGACAGGAACCGGAAGTAATCATTCCTGGTATAGAACGCAAGAAATCAACGGGAATCATTACATGAGAAGAGGTGGAAATTTAATGGTTCTACAAAATGTTTCAGGTACATGGAGATGGACAAACCACACAGGTGCCAGACCTGAAGGTGTAAATATTTAAGCTCTGGTTAAATTAATATTCTAGTTATTTAATTTTAGCGACTCCTGTCATTCGAACTCATCTCAAAACTCATGCTATGAAAACTCAATATTTTCCTGACAAAATGTTATTTTCTCCTATAAGAGTTTTGAGATAGCCTCCAATGACGTGATATGTGAGTTTATTTTTCACATTTGGTATTAATTTTTATTATTGATTAATTTTTTTTAATGTTCATAAATGTTCTTAGGTAAAACTCTTTTTATACTTGGCAAGAACATTGTTAAAGGATATATGTTTGTATTAATCCCATCTATAGCAGAATCTTTTTTATTTAGTTTTGGAGATACTTCAAGGTCTCATCTTTCTCCAACTACAACTATTTCAAGTACTTCAATAAGATCTGATTCTTTCTCTACAACAGAAGACTTTACAGCACAACTCCCTCCTCCTCCAGCTGATCCATACGCACCACCACCAGTTGGTACACCTGTAGTACCTCCAGGCATACCAATACTGCCACCAATATTGCCACCTATAGTTTTAGATGGTATTGAGTCAATTCCTACATTACCAAGGATTGATGGAATTGGCGGTGTAATTGGAGCTGGAAATAGAATGGTTCTATTTAACCGATATAGACTTCAATTCCAGGAAGGTGAAGGTTTTTACAGAGCGCAAATACCGGACACTGATAACCCCGGAAGCTTTATAACAGATGAAGAACATAAATATTACTGGTTACCTGATGGCTCTCTTCTAAGAACCAATAATGATGGAACAGGTGGACAAATTCTTTCTATGAATGCCGCTGGCACTGAACAACTTCCTGCTAGAGCCGCTCTTGGAACTGATCATGAATTAATTGCATGGGGAAGAACTCTAGCTTCACTTGGCGGACTTATACCAGTTAACAACGGAGCTACTTATGCCAGAGGTGGAAATGCAGATAATGGTGAACATATATTAGTACCAGGAAGCACTGGATTAGTACATAGGTTAGAAGGACCAGCAGGACCAGCTCAAACATTTATGTGGAGAGCTGCAAGAAATGAGCATAGCGAAGCAATACCTGCTCCAACTACAAGTGAAATCACTATAGCAAGAGCACTTAGAGCACTGAACTTAAGACCAAGAAGACGTAATGAAGTTATACCGGGAGGAACAGGTGTAACAAACATAACTTATAGAGATAATCAATGGGTTGCAATTCCAAGTGGAACTGGAACTCCTACTGGTGTATTTGAAGTCTGGGGGGTACTACGTTCAAGTGGTGATGTAGATATAAGAGCAATAAACACAAATGATTTAAACCCTACCAATCACTACGAGCCTGCCGAAAGATCTGATTACCAGGAGACAATGTCAATTCCAAGAGTAATATCAATAGAGTGGAATCCATCAACAGGAGAAAGCGCACACTATGTAAGACTAGCCAGAAGAGGAACAAGAGCAGAGCTTGATGCTCTCCCTGCTGATGACAGATACAGGTGGTATCGCATGCAAATACTCGAAGCAGATGGTAGAAGCAGATACTTCACAAGATTTGGTACAAGCAACCTATGGGAACTAACTAACGTAGGTGGAACCTTTGCCTGGAGACTAGTTGCTGGTACTACTCCAGCCGGTATAGCAATTTAGAAATTTATTTTCATTAATCAATGCTTAACTGAGAACTTATAAATTGGGTGTATAAAGAATTCGAGGATAAGATCGATATGTCATTGCGAGCCCGCTTGAACGGGCGAAGCAATCTCACCTGACCGCTATCAATTTATTGTCCTGCTCAAAATTGTTATATATAAATGAGATTGCCACGTCGTCCCTTGGGCTCCTCGCAATGACAAAGCATACTCATCCTCAAAAAATTTACAGACTCGGTCAAGCCGGAGAATGACATAAGATTTTATACTTATTTTTCAGAGTCTCTTTAAGAACAAATTAAAAGAATAATTTAATATTTCAGATTCATTTTCCCTGTCAAATTTTTAACAATATTTTCTTTTTATACCATGATAAGAGTTCTTTCATTTATTTAATAATTTTATTTATAACGGAGATTTAAGAAATGTTTATTCAACAGATAGGTGTATCAGGCGGAGGAGGCACTACAGGAGGAGGCTCTACATATGGACCACCTCCAACCCTACCATCACTTCTAAGTCCCACAACAAGTGGCAATGGTGCACAAGGTCAACCTACAGGTCAACCAGCAAGATCTGGTTCTGCACAAGCAGGTGATGCATTTAGAAGCTATGTCCCAATGGCAGGATATGTTGCATCAGGAGCAACAGTATATGGTCACTATTCACAATTTACAACTTTTTTAAATAGAGGTTCTGAGGTTACTCGTTTAAATGATTTATTGAATAGTACGACAGCTCCCACTATTAATGGCGTTCCTAGAGCTCAAATTTTTGCTCAACGAAACTTAGCTTATACTGCTGCAAATTCTCGTACTATGTGGGGATATAACTATAGTCAATATAATGCTCAATATGGAACTGCTGCTGCAAACACTACAAGAGTTGGAGGATGGTTTAGCTTTTTAGGTAAAGCCCTTTCCTTCTTAGGAGCATTTTTAGCTGTTAGAGAGTATTCAAATGATCGTACAGAAGCAGCCGCAATGACAAGCCATAGAGCAGATATAAGTTCAGCAATACAAGCACATTTAGGAGGAGGCACTCTTCCTGATGGAGTAGCTACAGCAATAGCAGCAGGAGATCACAATGCACTACGAACTGCATTATCAAATGCCGGATGTGATGCTGAATCTTCCAGAACATTTGTAGAACAACTTAGAGTAACAGAAAGCCGTAGACAAGCAGCTTCACATAACAGTTCTTGCAGTGGATGGGGTTTGCTTGCTGGAATAGTATTAGGAGTAGCATTAGTAGCTCTCACTGGACCTGTTGGAATAATGGCAATAGGTGCTACTTTCTGTAGCGGCGTGTGTTTAGCTAATATGGGTTCACAAGCCTTTAGAAGATCTCAGGAAGGAAATGAAAGCTTTATGGATGGGCTTTTAGGACCTGGGACACCACAAGTCATCACCGCATTTCGTAACAGACCTGAAACTGCAACAGCAACTGCATAGATTCATCTGTTATTAAGAAAAAGTTTATTAAAAATAATTAATCAAATTGTTTATCAAGAAAAATATTTCTAACACTTTTTATAGATATAGAAAACAACTGAGGTATTCAATATGTTTATATTTCAAATTGGCGTAGGAACTACAAACCAAGGTGGTGGCGGTGTTGGTGTAGGAAATAATAATAATGGTGGCGGAAATCGAGTAGGTGTAGCTAACGGAAATGGCGGCAACGGTGTGGGAAACCCAGTTGGCGTAGCACAGCGTGATGGAAACGCAGATGAGTTTAATCCCGCTGGTGGCAACGCATTACCAGTAGTAAGACCAGCAAATCCAGGACTTATAGGAGCACACCACAATGGAATTCAAGTTGCTAGAGGTGCTGTAGGTGTTGCTCAAGTTGCACAGGTTCTAAATGCTTCAAGAAATATAACAACAACTGTAAACATTGCCAGACTTGCAACTGGTGTTAGAGGGGCAGGAACCGTTGGAAGATCAATTCCCGTCTTAAATATTGTTCTAGCTGGAGTAGGTATAGGTGCTGATTATGCAAATTATAGCTGCAGACAATCAGGTGGAGCAATCATAGATGCCTTTATAGATGGATTAAGAAATCCTCCTGAAAATTCTGGAATAGAACCTATAACATTTACTGATGCAGAAGTTGCAAGGCTAAGAGAATTAGCAAACTCAAATGCTGCAAATGCTCCAGCACAGTTAAAAGCATATATTCAAGAACTTGGTTTTACTGCAGAAGTCGCAAATGCACTTGTAGATGGTCATGCAGGACCAGATGGTCAGAGAATGCCAGGAACAGCTCAGCTAAACAGAGAAAAGAGAGAAGCCTGGAATGATTTTGCTATTAACACTGGAACCACTGTAACATGTGCACTCGGTGGAGCTGCTATAGGAGCCACATTAGGACTCATTGGCGGACCTTTTGCACCAGTAACATGTGCAGCTGGTGCTGTAATAGGACTTACAGTTGGACTAGCTGTCGGTGGAGTAATTACCGGTGTAAGAGCACTTGGTAAACTCTTCAGCTGGTGGTAAATTAAATAGATCTAAATAAACATCGTTGCCCCTCTGTTTAAAACCCAGAGGGGTTCTTTTTTATCCTAGTATTCCGACTTCAAACATAATTCCATGTTTTTTATAAAGTTCATCTGAATTTTTCGTATCATCCAGCTCAACAGTAACTGAAATTTTTTTTAAATCATTCCCTATCCACACACCTAAAGATCCTGGAGTAGGATAACCAATATCATGATGTGATAGCAATCCTATAGCCACGCCCAATTTTTCAGAAAGTTCTCTACTTTGTTCACCATCATAATTTACCATTGGTGGGTTTGGAAACTGGATAGTATGATTTGTATGAATTGCAATTATTTTTTTAAAGTTCAGTTTATTTAAAAGATTCACTATAATTTGTGTCTCCGGTTCTGAAGCTGGTTTCACTCCTGGATAATATGCATTATTACTTGCTAACGGAACACTACGCCAGCCACTTGAAGGAAAGTTTCTGTTTAAATCTACTCCGTTTGCATTTCCTCTTGTTTTAAGTTCTATACCATCCGGATTAATACAGGGAATTAAAGCTAAGAAACAATCCTTTGGAAACAGTTTGTCTTTTACATCATTTATATACAATTCACAAACCTTTGCAGATTGAGGCTCAACACCATGAATACCACCTACAATTAAAGTTTTATTAAATGCAGTTTCATCACCGAAATAATAACCTTTTATTTCTTTTCCTTTTACACTTTTACCTAATATAATTTCTTTCATAAATCTATGTTAAAAAATATCGTAAAAATTTTCTCTTGTACCGATTCTCAACACAAAGACAACGACTAAATCATCTTGTATCTGATATAGTGCTCTGCATTCCGGCTTTCTACCAAAATGAAGGGCATAAAGTCCTTTAAAGCTGCCTTTTAAAGGTTCACCAACTCCATAAGGGTCAAGCTTTAAAGCAGGTATAGCAGTCACAAAATCTAAATATGACTTCCAGGATTTTTTACGAAACTTATTTAAGTCTCTTTTGCCTCTGCTAGAAAACCTAATCTCGTATTCTTTTTGCATCTTCTTTTTGAAATTCTTCTATTAATTCTTCTAGGGTAGGTAGTTCTATCCCTTTTTTTATAGCCTCATCTACTTCTTTTTTAGCACGAAGAACACCTTTAACAACAATCGGATCATAAATCCAATCTTCTTCTTTCTTCTCTTTTCTTTTCTTTGGTTTTGAACTCATGGTTAAACTTATTATACCTCATTTGATAAAATATTAAGAATTAACGCTTGGTTAATGGATTCCAATATAAAGAATGAAATATCAACTGCCTATAAAAGAGATTTCAAATCTCTTTGAAAATAATATTGAAAATAGTTCAATTATCACTGGAATTTCTTATGATTCCAGAGAAGTAAAAGCTAGCGACATTTTTGTATGCTTGGTAGGAGAAAAAACTGACGGACATAATTATATAAAAGATGCAGAAGCTAAAGGAGCAAAAGCAATACTTGCACAAAGAAAGATTAATTCAAATCTTCCTGTAATTTATGTTCAGGATACTCAACAATCAATTGGCAGAGTTGCAAATTTGTTTTATAAAGAACCATCAAAACAAATTAGAATCATTGGAGTCACCGGTACAAATGGAAAAACTACTACTACTCATTTAGTTCAACATATTTTTGAAAACAATGACTTGAAAGCAGCAATAATTGGAACTCTTGGTACTAGAGAAAATACAAGCAGCAATTATTACGATGCAAAACACACTACACCCCAAGCATCTGATCTACAAAAACAGCTAAGCAATTTAGTTGAAAAAGGATTTTCTCACTTAGCCATGGAAGTAAGCTCACATGCATTAAGCTTACACAGAGTAGAAGAATGTAATTTCTCAGGTACAGTACTTACCAATATTACTCAGGATCATTTGGATTTTCACTTGACTATGGATGATTACTGGAAATCAAAAAGAAAGCTTTTTGAAATGCTAAACTCATCCGTTCATAAAAACAAATATGCTGTCATAAACAAAGATGATATTTTATTTGAAGAATTTTCAAAAGCAGTAACTAGCGATATAAAAATATTGAGTTACGGAATTAAGAATCAGTCTACCTTCCAAGCCAAAGATATTTCTTTTGAACCTGACGGCTTAACTTTTACTTTAAAATCTCCAGAGGGAGAATCTAAAGTAAAATCCAGACTAAATGGTATGTTTAATGTTTATAATCTCTTAGCTGCTATTTCAGCTTCATATGGAGAAGGTCTTAAAATTAATAAAATAGTCAGCGCCATTAAAGATGCCAAAGAAGTCCCTGGAAGATTCCAAATTATTCAGAATGACAATTCACCAGTTTGTATAGTGGATTACGCACATACTCCAGATGGACTTGAAAATATTTTAAGAGCTGCCAGACTAATGACTCCTGAAAAGAGTAAATTAATCTGTGTCTTTGGATGTGGGGGGGATAGAGATCCTACCAAGCGTCCTAAAATGGGAAAGATTGCAGAAGACTTATCTGACGTAGTCATAGTTACATCTGATAATCCACGCTCAGAAGATCCAAAGCAAATTATTAATGATATTTTAAGTGGGATTAAAAACACTTCAAATATAATAGTAGAAGCTGATCGAAAGTCAGCAATTGAAATTGCTGTAAATAAAGCAAACAAAAGTGATGTTATTGTAATTGCAGGAAAAGGACATGAAGACTATCAAATCTTAAAAGATAGAACTATTCATTTTGATGATAGGGAAGAGATAAAAAAAGCACTTGATGCATTCACGTCATTGCGAGGACCCGCCTGAGGCGGGGACGTGGCAATCTCAAAATCGTAAAAAGTGAGTGAGATTGCTTCGGACTAAAGCCCTCGCAATGACGTGGAAGTGATAAGATAAATGACATGCAAAAAGAACGTTTAAAATTTGGAATATTAAAAAGTGCAGGAACTCCTTCCCTCTCTACAATTATGCATACTGCAGCACTTCAACAGTTAAACATAAATGCAGAATACAAGCCATATGAAACTAAACCTGAAGAATTAAAAACTGTATTTGAAAAGCTAAAAAAAGAAAAAATTAAAGGCTTAAATGTAACCCTTCCTCATAAAATAAACATCATTCCTTCTCTTGATGAATTAACAGGCAGAGCAAAATCTGCAGGAGCAGTTAACACAATTATTTTCAAGGAAGGAAGGGCAATCGGTGATAATACTGACATAAATGGTTTCTGGAAAGCGATTCCTGAAAACATCAGAACAAATCTCAATGCTAAGAACATATCTATTCTTGGTGGTGGTGGAGCTGCTCATGCCTGCATAATTCCATTTCTTTCTAAAGATGTTTCAAGAATAACTATTTATGGAAGAGACAAGAACAAGTTAGAAGATTTTCAACAATTTTTGAAATTAAAAAACAATAAAATCAATTTTCAAATTAAATTATTTTCAGAGATTGACCTGACCGATACCTATATCCTTGTAAACACAACACCTGTTGGCATGTATCTGAATATCAATGAAACACCTGTCAAAAAAGAAGATTTACAAAAACTACCTAAAGATGCTCTTATTTACGATATTATTTATAACCCGTTAGAGACAAAGCTTTTACAGGATTCAAAGTCACTAGGTTTAAAGACATTAAATGGAGTTGAAATGCTAGTCAGACAAGGTGCAGAATCACTGAATATCTGGCTTGAAAAAGATATCGCACCACTTGAAATAATGAGAAATGCTGTATTGGATAGCTTAGAAATTACTCATTAGCTTCTTATACCAATCATGAAAAATAAACCACCAACATATCACGTCATTCCGAGGAGTGAAGCGACGTGGGAATCTCCAAAACGTTAGAAGATTGCCACGCCTCATTTTATTCGGCTCGCAATGACAAAAAGTGTTGGATTAATTTCCACAAACGGTATTACTACCCTAGTTCTTAGCGCTTTTATACTACTTCTGAACTAATGAACTACTATAGTATTCCTGCAACGGTTTTACATTTACCAGTCCAGCTTTAAGAGCTCTAATTGCACTTACGGTTGCAGTAGCCCCACGAGCGGTAGTAACAACAGGAATAGAATATTGAATTGCTGCTTGCCTAATATATTTATCATCTTCCCTTGCTTCTCTGCCAATCGGAGTATTTATAATAAGCTGGATTTCTTTATTTTTAATACAGTCCACTATATTTGGTCTACCTTCATATACTTTTTTCACCTCAGTAACATTTATCCCATTTTCTTTTAAGATTTTTGCAGTACCACTTGTAGAATAAATCCCCAATCCAAGTTCAAACAATTCTTTTGCTGAAGATATGATTAATTTCTTATCCTTGTCATTTACACTGATAAAGACATTTCCACTTACTGGTAAGTTCTGGCTGGCTGCAATCTGAGATTTAGCATAAGACTTGCTAAAGTCAGAACTAATACCCATGACTTCACCAGTTGATTTCATCTCAGGTCCAAGAATTATATCTGAGCCTGGAAACTTATGAAAAGGTAGAACCACTTCTTTAACTGAAATATACTTTGGAATAACTTCTTTCAAGCCAAGTTCTTTCACCGTTTTACCAAGCATAATTTTACTAGCCATTTTTGCCCATGGAATACCAGTGGACTTCGATACAAATGGAATTGTACGGCTAGCTCTGGGATTGACTTCCAGCACATACAATACATCATCTTTAATTGCATATTGAATATTCATTAATCCTACTACTTTAAGTTCAAGAGCAAGTTTTACGGTAGATTCTTTAATTTCTCTTAGATGTTTTTCAGAAATATTTTGTGGCGGTAACACACAGGCACTATCTCCACTATGAACACCAGCTTCTTCAATATGCTCCATAATTCCACACACGACAACATCTTTTCCATCTGAAATCGCATCGACATCAATTTCAGTAGCATTTTCCAGGAATGTATCAATTAAAACAGGATGTTCAGGTTCTACTTCAAACACTTTCTGAATAAATTGTTCCATTTCACTCAAGCTATAAAATATTTCCATCGCTCTTCCACCAAGAACAAAACTTGGTCTTACCAAAAGAGGAAATTTTAAGTTTTTTGCAAGTTGCATTGATTCAGCAATAGAAGTAGCAGAAAAAGATTTTGGTTGATTTAATCCTAACTTTTCAATAACATTCCTAAAAAGCTCTCTGTCTTCTGCAAGCTGAATACTTTTCACCTGCGTACCAAGTATTTTTACACCAAGGTCCTCAAGAGACTTTGCTATATTCAAAGGAGTCTGACCTCCATATTGAACTATTACTCCTTCCGGTTTCTCTACAGAGTAAACATTAAAAACATCTTCTGTGGTTAGCGGCTCAAAGTATAGTCTGTCCGAAACATTGTAATCAGTAGAAACGGTTTCAGGATTTGAATTCACCATGATGGTTTCATAACCTAACTCACTAATACCAAAAGTAGCATGGACACAACAATAATCAAATTCTATTCCTTGACCTATTCTGTTTGGTCCACCACCTAAAACCATTATTTTCTTCTTATTGGATTTCTTTATCTCTGATTCAGTTAATCCTGTTTCATATGTAGAGTAATAATAAGGAGTGTATGATTCAAACTCACTTGCACAAGTATCAACTGTTTTATAAACGGGGAAAACATTATATTTTTCACGGAGTTTTCTAATGTCATCTTCAGTTATAGAAGCATGAGGCATGAGGCATGAGGCATGATCCTGTGCTTCGTGCTTCGTACTTCGTACTTCGTGCTTCGTGCTTCGTACCTCGTGCTTCCTACTTCCTGCTTCGTGTTTCTGTAATATTTCTGCTATCTGCTTATCACCAAAGCCCCTACTTTTTAAATCAAATAATCTTTCTTTGTTATCAATATAACCTAAGCCTTCCTTTTCAATTTTCTTAGTTTCTAAAACAATCTCTTCAAGGTGTTTTAAGAACCATTGATCAATTGATGTTATAGAGCTAATTTTTGGAACTGAAGCTCCTTTATACAAGGCTACGTACAACTGCTTAACTCTATCAGGGGTAGGAGTTTGTATTTTGCTTAGAATTTGATCAAGCGGTAAATCTACAAATATTGAGTCATAAAATCCAATCATTTTATTTTCAAGCCCTCTTAAAGCTTTTTGAAAAGACTCTTTAAAAGTTCTACCAATTGCCATAACTTCACCCACAGACTTCATCTGAGTAGTTAATGTATGATCCGACATTGGGAATTTTTCATGCGCAAAACGAGGAATCTTTGTAACCACATAATCAATAGTAGGCTCAAAACTTGCAAAAGTAGTCTTAGTAATGTCATTTGGGATTTCATCCAGGGTATACCCAACCGAAAGTTTTGCTGCTATCTTAGCAATGGGAAAACCAGTAGCCTTACTAGCCAGTGCACTGGATCTTGATACCCGGGGATTCATCTCAATTATTACAATTCTTCCATCTTTAGGATTTACTGCAAACTGAATATTACTACCACCTGTTTCCACACCAATTGCACGAATGATTTTTATAGCTGCCTCACGCAATTTTTGATACTGCTTGTCAGTCAAAGTCTGAGCAGGAGCAACAGTTATAGAATCTCCTGTATGTACTCCCATAGGATCAAAATTTTCAATAGAACAAATAATGACTACATTATCTGCAAGATCTCTCATTACCTCAAGCTCATATTCTTTATAACCAAGAACACTTTCTTCAAGGAGAACCTGATGAATTGGACTCATTTCAAGCGCCCTTTCCAACATCACTTCAAACTCATCTTTGTTATATACAATCCCACCACCAGTGCCACCCAATGTAAATGCTGGTCTTAGAACTAAAGGAAATCCGATTTCATTAGCCATACAAATGCCATCAGTTTTCGATTTGACGATATATGATTTTGGTACTTCAAGACCAATTTCAAGCATTTTATTTTTAAAAAGCTCTCTATCTTCTGCAAGTTCAATCGCAGATAATTTTGCCCCTATTAATTCAACTCCATATTTTTCTAAGACTCCATTCTTCGCAAGCTGAACTGCAATATTTAAACTGGTTTGTCCACCCATTGTAGGAAGAAGTGCATCAGGTCTTTCTTTTTCTATTATTGCTTCTACAAAATCAGCAGTAATTGGTTCAATATAAGTTTTATCTGCTAATTCCGGATCTGTCATTATTGTTGCCGGGTTTGAATTTATAAGGATTACTTCATAGCCTTCTTCTTTTAATGCTTTACAAGCCTGAGTTCCAGAATAGTCAAATTCACACGCCTGACCAATAACTATTGGACCTGCACCTACCAGTAAGATTTTTTTTATGTCGGTTCGTTTAGGCATTCTTTTCTAGCTCCAGACAAGCTGGAGCTTCCTTCGGCTAATTCCTTTCCCAGGGTCGCATCTGCCGAATAAATCGGACAGATGCTCTCTTTGCTAAAACAGCTTAGCAAACATTAAACAATTCCTCCTTTTCTTTGCTTAATTCCTCGATAAAAGACAGTAGATTTTCTTCTGTCGTAAAAAATCTAAGCCCAAATCCATCCCATGTATAGTGATTTGAGATTACATTTCCGGCATCTACCCAACAGGTAATCGAATATCCTCTATGGGATCTCTCTACTATCAATTCAAAAGATGTTTCATTTGGTTCAAAGGAAAACATCTTAGATTCTTTATCTTTTAACAGATTTTTAATTCCATGAATAATGTTTTCAACTTCATTAACAGGTTTCAGTGCAAGAACATAATCACCTGCTCCCTTATTTTTTGAACCGGGTTCATATGTTAATTCTTTTTCACCACTATTAAGAATGATTTTATAAGGAATCCAGGAAATCGCTACTTTGTCTTCTATGTTTTCTTTTAAAAGAATTAATTCAAGACTTGATTTTATTTCTTCATCATCTGAAACTAGTTTTGCCATTACAATTTACAGTCCAATTTAATCCTCTGTTATTTATATCATGCGAAGGTCACTGTAAGGCATGTCCTTACATAACAGAGCATTAGAATCTTAAATGTTTTATCTCTGTCATTCTGAGCTGAAAGCGAAGAATCTCAAACAACCGATATCAACTTTATGAGATTCTTCGTCGCTAATGCTCCTCAGAATGACACAGATAGTTCATGATATTCTTTATTACATATGCAAATATACACCCAAAGCAACAAAGATATTTTTCCACAAGGCTCAAGTGTAGCTCTTGGTGTATTTGACGGAGTCCATCTTGGACACATTGAAATAATTAAAAATGCTATTGATTTTGGAAGGAAAAATAATTTAATTTCCGTTGTTGCTACTTTTTCAAATCATCCTCACTCTGAAATTACAGGACAGGCTCCAAGGTTATTAAGTACTTTTGAAGACAGAGTAAGCTTAATAAAAAATCTTGGAACAGATGCTATTTTAGCTTTAGAATTTGACTCCAAATTAAGACACATGAGTGCTCAGGATTACTTTACTAAAGTTCTGGTAGATTGTTTAAATGCAAAATATATAAGCGTAGGATATGATCATAAATTTGGTTTTAATCAGGAAGGAACCACTGACAAACTAAAAGAATGGGGCTCAAAATTATCTCTAAAAATACATGTAAATTCTCCAGTTAACATTAACAATGAACCTGTTAGCAGCACAAGGATAAGAAAGACTCTAGCCGCAGGTCAAGTAAAATCAGCCAGTTCATTACTTGGTAGGCTTTATTCAATTCATGGAAAAATAACCCAGGGACTAAAACGTGGTACTGAACTTGGTTTTCCTACAGCAAATATTATGGTTTCCAGTAATATCATTAACCCAGGAGTAGGAGTATATGTTGGTTTTGCATTGTTAAACGAAGAAACAAAAAAACTCCCTTGCGTAATTAATGTAGGTCACTGCCCTACCTTTAAAGACAGCTTTAGTGAGCTAAAAGTTGAAGCTCATATTCTGGATTTTCAATATAAAGAACTCTACAATCAGGAAATAAAAATTGAATTTGTTGAAAGACTTCGAGATGAAGAAAAATTTTCATCGAAAGAAGAGCTTATAAAACAAATAAAAAAAGATTGTGAAAACGGAAGAAAGATTTTAGTGACTTAATATCACTTCCCCACTTGTTTTTCCAAATTAAGAGCTTCATCTAATTTGTTTTTATCTACAAGGTTTTCTTCCAAGCAAATTTCTTTTATGGTTTTTCCTGTTGCTAAAACTTTTTTTGCAACCTCTGCTGCTTTCAAATATCCTATTAGAGGATTTAAAGCAGTCACATTTGAAAGACTGCTTTCAGCATATCTTTTGCACCTGTCCGGATTTGCCACAATGCCTTTTACACATTTTTCATTCCATGAATTCAATGCATTAGTAAAGATTTCCATGCTATGGAGTAAGTTAAAGTTTATTACAGGCATCATTACATTTAATTCAAACTGACCAGCCTGTGAACAGTAATCAATAGTACTTGAACATCCGATTACCTGAAAACATACCTGATTCATCATTTCAATCATTGATGGATTGACCTTGCCTGGCATTATAGAAGAACCTGGCTGAACTGCAGGCAGTTTAATTTCTGAAAGTCCTGTTGTAGGACCAGAATCCATAAGTCTTAAATCATTGCAAATCTTAGTAAGATCTAACGCCAAGCTTCTAAGAGCACTTGCAACAGATACAAATGGAGCCATACTTTGCATTGCAAGCATTAAATCTGATGCCCCTTGTAAATCAGAATCTATAAGCTTACTAAGCTCAGATACAATTTTAGGCTGATATTGAGGATGAGCATTCAACCCTGTTCCTGCAGCAGTACCACCAATACCTAAAACCTTAAGCTCAGCAAGTGCATTTTCAAGTCTGATTTTATGATCATGCAATATCCTGGAATATACTTGAAACTCTCTTCCTAGCCTGACTGGAACAGCATCCTGTAAGTGAGTTCTTCCTGCTTTGATTATAGGAAAGAACTCATCCCCTTTTTCAGTAAACGACTTTTCACATTTTTCTATAACCTTCAGCAAAGTTTTTGATTTAATTAAAGCAGCTAGTCTCATTGCGGTAGGAAAAAAATCGTTTGTTGATTGAGCACAATTAACATGATCATTTGGACTTAATGTTTTATAGTCACCTTTTTTACCACCTAACAGTTCAATAGCACGGTTAGCAAGAACTTCATTTGTATTCATATTATGAGAAGTACCGGCGCCTGCCTGATAAACATCTACAACAAAGTTTTCAATCAATTCTCCACTTAAGACTTCATCTGCAGCTTTAATAATAGCTTCAGAAAGTTTCTTATCAATTTGACTTAATTCAGCATTTACTTTTGCAGCTGCTTTTTTAATATAAACACTTGCTTTAATAAAATCAGGATCCGATTTTATACCTGATATCGGAAAATTTTCTACTGCTCGAGCAGTTTGGACACCATAATAAACATCATCTGGAATATCAAATACACCCATTGAATCTTTTTCTTGTCGCATGATTCATACCTCAAATTTTTCACTCTCATTATACATTAGAGAGAAAGGAGAACTCTAATGCTATACGTCATTGCGAGGAGTGAAATGACGAAGCAATCTCCAAAACGCTTAGAGATTGCCACATCGTCCGCCTAAGGTTCACTCCTTTCAATGACGTAAGTTGTTATATTTACAATCCTCACAAAGTTATCAGATCCTATACATTATGCTAAAATCCACACATGCCTCATATAAATCTATTTTACATATTTACAGCACTAATATTTGGTATGGTTCATGCGCTTGAACCTGGGCATGGAAAAAGTCTTGTAGCTGCTTTTGTTCTTAGTCGAAGCTCAAGCAAAAAAAGAGATGCTTTTATCATTGGATTAATTTCCTCCATTACTCATACAGCAAGCGTATATCTAATCGGCTATTTAGGGTTAAAAGTTCTAGAGATAATTTCCCCGACAAATAAAGAAGTCATTATTAACCTTATTGCAAGTATATTTATTTTTCTAATTGGGCTATGGCTTATGTGGGACAGGATAATTAATCCTCTTTTTCACCATGAGCATGAACATCATTGCTCAGTACATGATGTGTTAACTAAAAATTTAAAAGCAACAAATCTGCTACTGATTGGTCTAACAGCAGGATTAGCTCCATGTTCTGGAGGATTGGCAGTGTTTATGACAGCGACTGCCGTAAGCGGTTTTAATAATTTATTTAACGGATTTATTTATGTGCTTTCTTTTAGCATTGGACTTGGTTTAGCACTAACACTTGTAGCACTATCAACAATTTTTGGTCAGGGACTTTTAAAAGGATTGCTTCAAAAATCAATTTCAAACATTGAAAAGTCATCAGGAGTAATAAGTGCAATAGTTATTTATACACTGGGATTAGTTCTTCTAACAACTAATCTAACAAGAATTTTGCCAGAACATTCACATCACCATCATCACGAACATTCAATATCCACACACTAAACAGTTTTCATTTCGTCTTTTAACTTTTAATTCATAGAACGAACTCTTTAAAGCATTAAATTTTAAGATCCTGTCTGTCAAAGGTTCACCAATACCTAAAATTAGTTTTAAAACCTCATTTGCCTGAATAGTACTAATAACTCCCACGCACGGTCCAAAAACACCTAACTCTTTACAGCTTTGCCTAAAGTCAGAAGGAGCTTCAGGAAAATAACACCTTAGACAAGATGATTGCTTTGGGATAACAGTTAAGACTTGCCCTTCAAAACCAATTGCTCCTGCGTGAACAAACTTTTTATTCAATGAAACAGAGAAGTCATTTAGCAGAAATTTGTCACTAAAGTTATCAAGCCCATCTACAATAATTTCATATTCAGAAAGAATAGATTCAACGTTATCCTTACTTAATTTATCTTGATAGACATTCACTTTTACATCAGGATTTATCTTTTTTATTTGTTCTTTTACAGATACAACTTTAGACTTATTTACATCATTGACATCATAAATTATTTGCCTATGCAAATTACTAAAGTCAACATTGTCAGGATCAGCAACTCCAATTTCCCCAACCCCAGACGCTGCCAAATACAATAAAACAGCAGAACTTAGACCACCAGCCCCCGCAATAAATACCTTTGCTGAGAATAACTTTTCCTGACCTTCAAGTCCTATCTCAGGCAGAACAATTTGCCTGGTATAACGTTCAAGTTGTTTTCCCGTTAATTGCATTAATCAAATTATAACGTACTAGCAACAGGCAGTAGAACTATCCCTAAAAACAATCCTTAATTTTTAATTAGCTCAAAATCGTCAAGAGATATTTAGTGCTAAGCCTAGAATTTGCAGTCTTCAAGATTTTTCTTCCGATAATTCAATTAAGCAACTATCCTGATGGGCATCGGGGAAACTGCTTTTATAGCTAGGTACTTGTGAAGAACAAATTAAGTTTATTCGTTGGCTTGCTAATTGCATTGTCAGTTAATCTGCAATGTAATATACAAGCTTTTGCTACAGATGACAGTAGCTCTGTCACAGTAGAAGAACAATCACTGGAAGCAGTTCAAACAAATGCAGAACAAGTAAGCGACGAAGAAATTATAAATGGTACAGAAGATTTATCAGCTCAAGCATTTGCAGAAGATGAAATGTCCCAATAACAAAATTACAGATTGATAGAAACAACATTAACAGGGCAAGAAGTTACACACATTTCACATATAGTACATTTTGGCTCTATAAATTGGAGGTGATATTCACTATCTAATTTGAGGGCTCCTGCTAAACATACAGAGATACAGGCTCCACAGTGAATACATTGATCCATATCAAATGTTACTTTTCTTGCAACCTCTGTAACTTCAATTCCAGAGTCCTTAATTCTTTGAATAGCCTTTTCCAGATTATCTGGCAAACCATCCATCTCCAGAACCAGCTTGCCACTTTCTTCAGGTGCAATTTCTGCTCTCAAAATATTACTAGCAACATCATATTCTTTAGCTAAGATATAAGTAATGGGGGTTTGAAGCTGTGAAGGTGGAAAATCAAGAACAACTCTTTTCCTTGTACGCA
This sequence comes from Candidatus Melainabacteria bacterium, assembly GCA_023250205.1. Classification (GTDB taxonomy): domain Bacteria; phylum Cyanobacteriota; class Vampirovibrionia; order 2-02-FULL-35-15; family 2-02-FULL-35-15; genus 2-02-FULL-35-15. Next base: position 21,708 of record JAHFBE010000033.1, read on the forward strand.
AGGCTGGGTTGGCAGAGAGCTCCAAGGGATTTTCTTCTTTTTTCTTATTTTTTCTAGGTGACATATTTATATTTTACCTTATAACAATTCATATCTAAAAAATCTTTCTCGGCAAAGTTCTCCATGAAATTGAAAGGAGCATGAATACTGAAAACAAATTAACAAACAAGGCAGTTCCTCCATAACTAAGAAGTATCAAAGGTACTCCTGTAATTGGCATAATTCCTATCGACATTCCAATATTAATAAATACGTGAAAAGCAAAATAAGAAAAAATCCCTATAGACAATAAGCTGGAAAATTGATCATTTGAATTTCTTGCTATATATAAAGCTCTCCACAAAATAAAAGCAAACATGACAATCACAAAAGCAGAACCAATAAAACCGAATTCTTCACCACATATTGAAAACACAAAATCAGTATGCTGTGCAGGGACATAATTCCCTTTTGTTAATCTTCCTTGTTGCCAGCCATATCCAAACAAACCACCATTCCCAATCGCTAAAAGACTTTGAATAATATGATATCCTGCGCCAAGTGGATCGCTCTCAGGATCTAAAAAAATAGTCAGTCTGCGTTGTTGGTATGGCTGCAAAAAACTCCAAAGAACTGGACGAATAAAACCAATTACAAAATTAAACATCATCAGAACTGATATAAATAAAACTCTCCATGGAGAATTCCATGGTTTATAGTTGATTACAAACCAAGCCAATATAAATCCCAGATATAGAATAAAGTACTGAGTTATCGTCATTTCAACAATTTTATTATTAATCTGAATCGTACCAAAACTAAAAACTACTGAGCCAACCGCATTAAAAATCAAACTTAAAATCGGTGAAGTAACTACAAGCAAGTGTGTGATTGTAGCTCCAGCCCAAAAAGCCATACCAAGATAAATTGCAATAAATGTAAGTGATGTTCCTAAATCTGGCTGCTTGAATATTAATATGAAAGGTACAAAAATTATTAATGCAGATCCAATAATATCAAAATAGTTTTTTATTGGATGCTTTGAAAACCATGCAGCAAGAGTAATAATAATTGCAATTTTTGAGATTTCAGAGGGCTGAAGTTTTATAAATCCAAGGTCTATCCATCTCTGAGCTCCAAGTGCTGAACTACCCATTACCAGAACAATTAACAGCAATATGATGTTAATAAAATAGACCCATAGAAAAATCGATTTCCAGAATTTTACACGAATAAATAATGAAGCAAAACCCACAATAAAAGCAGGGATTAAAAACATAAGTTGTTTTGAAAAGTAGAAACCATTTTCAGCACTTTTTAGTAAGAAAAGGCTGGTAATAATTAAAAGCAATACAGGAGCTAAAAGATACCAGTCTAATTCATATAAATCTGACCATCTACGTACAACAAAATCTCTCTCATCTGTTAACTTCATTAATAGTTAACATTTTACGAGACTTCATTCATTGCGGCTTCTTTTTGTTTAACTTCTTTAAGACTAAGACTTAATCTGTGTTCATTTGGTGCAAAACGTTTTACAAAAACCTGTATTTCTTGCCCAACTGAAATATAGTCTTCAATTCTTGGGGTTTCAGTTTCTTCTGTTATTTCTGCTTTTGGAAGAAGTCCTTCAACTCCTGGATAAACTTCTACAAAAGCACCAAAGTTTGCAACTTTGCTAACTGTCCCTTTAATCAGTTCATTTTCTCTTATTTTTCCTTCAAGCTCATTCCAAGGATCATTATGTAACCTCTTTAGACTAAGGCTAATTCTGCTTGTTTCTCTATCAATCTTTAATACAACAAGCTCAATTTGCTGACCAACTTTTAAAATTTCCTGCGGATTTGAAACTCTCTGCCATGAAAATTCTGAAATTGGCAATAGTCCATCAATTCCACCAAGATCAACAAAAGCTCCAAAGTCCGTTACTCTAACAACTTCACCTGTAATCTTTTGTCCTGGTTCTAAAGTTTGCATTGTCTTCTCACGCAACCCTGCTTTTTCATCTTGCAATGCTTGTTTTTGTGAAAGAATAAGTTTATTTTTCTTTTGATCAATTTCAAGAATCTTTGCTGGTAATTCAGTATTCAGCAAGCTGTCCTGCTGTGTATTCTTAATTCTTAACTGGCTTGTAGGAATGAATCCTCTAATTCCATAAAGATCAAGAATGATTCCACCCTTGACAACTGATACAACAACACCAACGAGTGTTTCATTTGCTCTCTTTGCTTCTTCAAGCTTATTCCAGCCCTGTGCCTGATTTACTTTTTTAATTGAAACAATTACATTTTCATCTTCAGAGTCATCTCTGAGGACAAAAAATTCATGTTCCTCTCCAACTTTTACAAGTTCTTCAATTTTTGTTCTTTTAGATTTATAAGTTAATTCTTTGTATGGTAGGAATGCTTCTGTTTTTCCGCCTATATCAACTAATGCACCATCTTTTTCAAGATGAATGATTTTACCCTTGACGATATCACCCTGGCTAACTTTACAATCGTATTTCCCTTCCTTTAAAAGTTTTTCAAATTCTGACATTTTATCCATAATATTATTTTTTATTACTCTCCTTGCCTGAGCCTTTTTATTCTTCAGCTCATGAGCTATTCATTATAACCTACGATTAATCATCTATCGGTTTCATTAACATAGCCTCACCTTTGAATGCGTAAATCGCAGTCTTCCCTTCATATACAGTTGTTTGAAAAACTGTAAAGAGTTGGTTTTCATTTACCCTAAATATTTTTCCCCTTACAACCTGAAACCAATCCCTGTTTCTTGCATTTGTCCAATAGTTTATTTGTTTATCATTTGCAAGATCAATATTTACAGAACTGTACTTTACACCTTCTTGAATTATTTCAAGCCCGGTCAAAATTATTTTATTAATCAAATTAAACTTGATACCAATTACATACGGGCCAAAATCTATATCCTTATAAATTTGTCTATTATCTAAAGAAGGATTTATCCAAAAAATATCTTCTTTATTTAAGGTATACCTTCCAGTCCAAATCCCTTTAAGGTTTTCCTTTGGACCAATTTCACTATATTGTTCAAATTCATTGTTTTCAAAAAAATCTGTCTGATTGGGATTTTCACTATAATAAACCTTAATCTTAATTTTACCTTCTTTATCTTCTTCAGCTCCAAAACAGCCTCCAATTAAAGAACAAGATAGGAAGACTAAAGGAACAAGCTTTATAAAACTGAAGTGTTTAAAATATTTAATCTGCAAATCCTTTCACTTTATCTAACCTTAACAACATTTAATCATAATGCCCCTAGTTTTAGGGCTTCCCCCGATAGTAAACCCTTAAATTTGCCTAAGAAGTAGTAGGAAGAAAATTCAAGAAGGAGCAAACATGCACGATACAAGTACAGCCCTACTAGCATCAAACACATTTTCAAGCAATCCAAATCTACTTCAAACTTTAACTAAATGCAGATTGTATACAATTAATAAATCACTTATTAATACGAAAGAAGGAGTCATCCCTGAAATCGAATTGCATAAGCCAAATTTTTTACTGCTTTCAGTTTCACTGCCTGGTGTAATAGAAGTTTTAGAAGTTGTAGCAAAGACAAAGCAAGCTTCACCAAAGACTAAAATTGTTTTAATCGTAAATGAAAATGACGCAGGTAAAATTTTAAATTATATGGTTGCAAATACCGATGCAATAATTCATTGTGATTGTTTAGAAGAATCTCTTGAACCTGCTCTCAAACAATTATCAAAGGGACAAACGTATCTGTGTGGAATGACAACTAACTCTTTAAAAGTCTTACTACAAAAACAACAAACAGAAAGCAAATCAAGTAGTGGATTATTAAACTCACTTACAGATAGAGAAGTCGAAGTCTTACATTCTCTGACCCAGGGAGTCAACTATAAACAAATTGCTAAATTATTATTTATAAGCGAGTCAACTGTTAAAACACATATAAATAATATATTTACTAAGCTAAATGTAAATGACAGAACTCAGGCTGTTCTATATGCACTACACCATGGAATAGATAATCTTTCAAAAAAACCAAACTTATTTAAAAGTTTAACTAGTGAGCCTATAGAAAAAATATAATAAATAGTAAGGCAAAAGTATAAATTCGTACTTTTGACTTCTTCTTGTATAATATAGATTGCTTCATAAGTAAATTTATTATGCAAAAAAGAAGGATAGTTATAACTGGTATTGGTCCTGTAACACCTATAGGAATAGGCAATACTATATTTTGGGGAAGTTTAAAAGCTGGAAAAAGTGGTGTTTCTAAAATTAAAGCTTCAGATAGTCCTGAATGGCAAGCAATTGATGTAAGGATTGCTGGAGAAATTAAAGATTTTTCTCTTGAGAAATATTTTACAGATCAAAAACTTTTAAAATCCATGAATAAAGACATGGATAAAGTTACACAATTTGCTGTTACCGCAGCAAAACTTGCTATTGAAGATTCTTTAATAGACTTTTCAAAATTTAATACTGAGAGAGTTGCTACTTTTGTAGGAACTGGAATCGGTGGAATACAAACTACTTGTAATGATCAAATTGCTCTTTATATTCATGGTCAAAAAAAAGTTGGGGTTAGAAGCATTATTCGTCTAATGCCAAATGCACCATCAGGATATATTGGAATTCTATGGGGATTAAAGGGAAGATCAAAGAATGACTCTACTGCCTGTGCTAGTGGACTTGATTCGATGCTTGATGCTCTAAACTGGATTAGATTAAATAAAGCAGATATAGTGATTACCGGTGGTGCTGAAGCCACTATTCACCCACTGAGCATGGCTTCATTCAGTAATATGGGAGCTCTTTCAAAAAGAGATTGTCCACCTGAAATGGCATCCTGCCCTTTTAGTAAAGAGCGAGATGGTTTTGTAATGGGAGAAGGTTCTGTAATATTTGTATTCGAAGAACTTGAACATGCAAAAAAACGTGGTGCAAAAATATATGCTGAAGTTATTGGTGGAGCAGGAACTTGTGATGCATCTCATATAACAGCCCCCCATGAAACTGGTGATGGTGCAGCAAGAGCAATACTTGAAACACTAAAAGATTCAGAGATAAAACCAGAAGATGTAGATTACATTCATGCACATGGAACATCTACTCCTTTAAATGATGCCAGGGAAAGCATTGCAATCAATCGAGTATTTGGAGAGCATGCTAAAAAAATAGCTATCACAAGTTCAAAGTCAATGACAGGTCATCTTATTGGTGCCGCAGGTCCTACAGGAACCGCAGTATGTGCACTTACAATACAAAATGGAATTGTTACTCCAACCATTAATTATCAAACACCAGATCCAGAATGTAATCTGGATTATGTCCCTAATAAAGCAAGAGAGCAAAAAGTAACGATTGGGTTAATATCCTCTTTAGGATTTGGTGGACACAATACCGTACTTGCTTTGAAAAAATACTCAGAGTAGAACTATCTTCTTTTTACCTTCATGTCGTATTCAGAAGACTTAAACATAGTCTTTAATTGATCGCAGATTTGAGTGGCGGTTCTTCTTGAATTAAAAGAATAAAGATCAATTGCTGCAGATTTATATTCAGGCCATGTGTGAATAGTAAAATGAATTCCTTCACCGCATACAATAGCAGTAACTCCAAAAGGTTGAAACTGGTAAAAAGTCTGAACTTTTGGTTCAATTTCAAACTGAGCAAACACTTTTTTAACTTTTTGTTCAAGTAAGCTTGCTTTCCCCAAAGCCTTATCATCACATTCATACAAATCTAAGACAATATGAATGCGGTTAATCTTAGTAGTCTTTTTAAGCTTTAAGCTCTTTATAGATCTAACTGTTCTATAAGATTTAATATCTCTTCCGTTTCTATTTAACTCACTCATTTCTAAACTAAACCTCAATATTAATTAAAATAATAATTATCTGGTTACTTTATTTTCTCATACCTGAGTTTTGCCCCTTCAAGTTCACGGGGGATTTCAATAGGGTATTTACCACTAAAACAGGCTGTGCAAAAGGATTCAACAGACAATCCAGTAGATTTTATCATTCCTTCATGACTAATGTAATTTAACGTATCAGCTTCAATATATTTTGTGATTTCATCCACTGAATTTGTTCTTGCTGCAATTAATTGATCTCGCGAGTCAATATCAATACCATAAAAACATGGCCACTGAACCGGAGGTGAACTTATTCTCATATGAACTTCTTTTGCCCCGGAGTCTTTTAGCAACCTGACAATCTTTCTGGATGTATTCCCTCTGACGATAGAATCATCCACAACTACAATTTTCTTCCCGGCAATAATATCTCTTAGAGGGTTTAGTTTTAATCTTATCCCAAGCTCTCTCAGCATCTGGGATGGTTGAATAAAAGTTCTACCAACATATCTATTTTTAATTAGCCCCTCTGAAAATGGTAACTTTGATTCTTCGGCAAAACCAATCGCTGCCGGAGTTCCTGAGTCAGGAACTGAGATTACATAATCTGCATCAACCGGGGCTTCACGCGCAAGCTGTCTCCCAAGTTCTTTCCTGAAATGATAAATACTTAAGCCTTTAAAAGTACTATCTGGTCTTGAAAAATATATGAGTTCAAAGATACAATGATGAGGTTTTATTTCAATAACTAATAGATCAGATTCAACCTTTTGCTC
>JAHFBE010000034.1 GCA_023250205.1 Candidatus Melainabacteria bacterium
ACTGAAGACTCATCAGTAGGGTCCTCTGGCTTATCCAGGAGGGGTTCGATTTTTTCTTCAAATTCGCTAACTGGAATTCTATATAACTGTGCAAAAGAATTATCAGCACTTATTAAAATTGTAACTGTGCCTTCCTGAAAAGAAATTATAGAGTCTATTAAAGATTCCAACTGATTTTCACTTAGATCATTTGTTTTTCTTCTAAGTGCTGTTGCCAGCTCATCTGCAGATGGAAGATTCGGACCATCTATATTAAGAATCTTAAAGTCAGGGAAGGAAACTTGCAAGTTTTGAAGATTGCTTAAATTTGGTAATGAGGTTTTAGGAAGAGTAGAAACATTCAATTGAACCTTAACAAAGGTAGGATAATTATCTTCTTGCTTTTTAGGCTTTCCATTGTTATCTCCCACGGAAACTCCATGACTAGCCTGCGGATTGTTTATCCTGTCTTCAATCTTTGCTTTTAAATCTACAAGTTTTATTCCTTGGAAAGTATAGTCTTGAAGACTAATTGTAGATGTAACAAACTTTGTACCAACACCTGCATTTCTTTCTTTTAGTATCTTTATTACACTACCTGCCTCTTCTTTATTAGTAATCCCTAGAACTTCAAGTGCAATATTTAACTTATCATCTGGAATATTAAGTATATCTTCATCAAAAGCTAGTTTCAAAAAAGACTCTAGATCTTTAAGAGCTTGATTTAAATAGTTATTTGCTTCAGAATATCCACTTGAAGCATTTCTTTTTAAGACTTTATCTGAGGGAAGAGATCCACAAGTCTTTGATAGAACTTGAATCATCAAAACTAATGCTTTAATTTTTTTATTAGCTTTAATTTCAGCTCTTGCTTCCTTGAGTAACATAAGTCCTTCTCTATTCAGACACTCAGCAGGCTTAGGCTCATTCACTGGAGAACTCTTTATTTTTATTAAGCTGAGGACAGGAGGTACTTCTCTCCCTTTTAATATTGGCAATTGCATTGTTCTTCTTTTCATAGAAACATCCTATTAGTTTTTTCCTTGAATCCTAATTATTGGTCCAGCACCACTATCAAAAATACTATTTATTTTTTCTATTCTTCTCCCTACATCTCTTTGTAATTCTTCCTCTGAACCTAACTCATACTTGATATTATTTGCAGTTAACACTTCATTAAGTAATACTCTAAAATCCTTTTCATTCCCTTCCTGAGAAAATAATTTACCTGCAGTTAAAATACAAAAATCTATGGGACTCAATCTAAGTTTTCTATCCATTATTTCTTCTAGAACATCTTCTTTATTCTGCAGTTTTTCTTTCATATTTCTTAGAAATTCTTCATAAGTACAAACTGGCTCTCTAAGAATAATTCTTCTATATGCTTTAATTATTGATTTATCTGTCTCTGATTTTATTCCACTAGTTATATCCAAGACAAAAACATCCCCAGAAATTCCACGAACTTTACTTCCAGGAATATTTAGCTTTTTATCTTCCGTACATAGTACATTTAGTTTGTCGAGAGAACCTATAAGCTGTTTTATAGAAATCTGCTCTGCTCCTTCTGCAGAAAGAGTTCTGTTTACGAGCTCTAAAAGTTCTTCTGCTTTCACTGAATCAGATCCATTTCTGATTAACCAGAAGCATTTTGCCGCATACAAATCTTCTTTACTTAACTTCAGATGCTTCAGTTCTACATCTATAGAATTTATTTCTTTTATATAACCTTTCACAAAATCAGCAGGGGTATCTGCTTGTAACAGAAGAGAACCTTTTTCATTCTTTAATGATAATACAAGCTCTCCTTCTGCCAGTAATATATCTTCAGGGTTGGGTTTTTTATCAAGAGATTCAATAACGGAATATAACTCAACAACTTTTGGATCAATTCCAAAAGCATCAGCAAAATTTCTTATACCAGCAGAAACCTCCGAAACAGAATCAGACTTTTGCTTGTCTTTAAATAATTCAACAACTCTGATTCTAAGTCCGGGTATTTGCTGACCAGCAATCACACCACCGACCTCATCAAAAACTGTTTTTATTCTTTCCGGCTCATCAAAAGAAGTATAATCTTTCTTCTTTATCTTATTCGAGACTTTGCTATCATTAGCTAATAAAATAATCAGCTTTAGCTCATCTTCGTTCTCAGAATTTAAAATATTGTCATTAATAAGTTTTCCAGTAAGAATACCTACCTCAGGACTTGAACTATTAACAAGATCAGTAATAGACAAATCAGAGAGTACTATTTTATCTTCCTCATCTTCTACTGTAGGAACACTACCAGCCTTAGTCTGGTTAACAGAAGCACTGCTAAGCAATTCTTTGCCAGAGCTTGTACTATCAACTCTATCAGTTCCATTAACTCCATTAATTTTTCCATGCGAACTAGCAATTTCTGGATCTGATAAACTCTCTTCACTGGGATTACTTAATTGATGCCCTATCTCCTCAACCCACGTTTTAATACTTTTTCCTTTTAATTCTTGTACATCTGATTTAATTCCTTTTTCTAATAGAGATCTGATCCTTCTTTTTCTATTGTCTACCAGTTCTCTAGCTTTTTGATCTACCTCATCATCTTTTATTGTTAAACACTCATCCAAATCTCTTTTTTCTTCAATTTTAGTTTGTTCTATAACTCTTGCAAAATCCTTTGCTTTATCTAACATTTGTGGAATAAAACCTTCTTCTAGCTCAAGCATTCTAAAAGCTTTGCTCCTCAGGTGAAGAAAATCATCAGACTCAAGTCCATGCAATTCAAAACATTTTGCCAAGATAGTTGCCTTACTATCCAATTCAAAGGATATTTCTTCTTTCATTAGACAAGCTTGGTCAAAGATAGATTGTAGAGCCTGTAACCTGGGCACTTGACTTTGATCAAGTACAGAAATACTGCTTGGCAATTTCTTGTTTATGTCTTCAATAACAGTATCAACTTGTTGTAATGCTGAATTTAGAGCTCCTTTTCTACTAAGCCTGTGAGCACTAATTAATTTTGTTTGAACTTCTTGTTCAAATTCATCTTCTCCACTAGCATCATTACCACTTCGTACAACACTAAAGACCCTACTTGGTTGATGTAGTGTTAATCTAACCCCTGTATCTTGGAAAGGATTTCTTATCATATCAATAAAATCTGCTTCTTAAATTAGTTAAAATAATGATATCAGTCCCTACTTTTAATCATGTATATTTTATTTTATTTTAATATTTTAAAGAGTTAACAATTCAGCTGAATCTCGTTAAGGAGAATGCTTAGAACTAATTGCTTTATTTGGACAAATCTTATTCAAAAAACAAATCTCACATTTAGGTCTTCTGGCAACACAAATCTTTCTTCCATGCCAAATTAGCATATGACTAAAATTTATCCATTCTTCTTTAGGCAATATTTTAATTAAATCCTGTTCTATCTTATTTGGGTCTGCGTTTTTACTAAGCCCAAGCTTCTGGGTAATTCTTAAGACATGAGTATCCACCACTACTCCTGATGGAATATTAAAAGCATTTCCCATTACACAATTAGCTGTTTTTCTAGCAACTCCAGGAAGCTCTAATAGTTTTTCAAAATCTTTTGGTACTCTTCCTTTATAGACATCCTGCACAATATTTGCAGTCGCAATTATATTTTTTGCCTTATTTCTATAAAATCCTGTGGAATAAACGTCCTTTTCAAATTCTCTTATATCTGCACTAGCATAATCTTTAACTGTTTTATATTTTTTAAAGAGTTTTTCAGTGACGATATTCACTCTTTCATCTGTACACTGTGCTGAAAGAATCGTAGCCACCAATAATTCAAATGGATTTGTATAATTTAAAGCACACTTTGGATTACCATAGTATTTTTTTAATAGAGTAAGGATTTTTTTTATATCTGGTTTAAACGCCATGTATTATTTTTATCATAATTAGAGGTGTCATTGCGAGTCGAATAAAATGAGACGTGGCAATCTCGATCGAATTACATGAAAATCAATCGGGATTGCTTCGCCCGCCTAAGGCGGGCTCGCAATGACAGTTAAGCTGTCGGGGCATTAGCAGAATTAGCACCGCTAATTTCACCTGCTTCATTCCCGGTTTGTGAACTTGAATCTTTAAGTGCTAAGTGATTTTTTTCATCTGCTTGCGTTGCTTGAGCGCGATCTACAACTTCATCTTTTCCAGATGCATCAGAAGATTTTTTACCTGTTGCTACTGCTGCACCTGCTGAGACTTGTGCAAAGAATACACTACCTGTTGCCATTCCTATTGCAGCCGCAACTGAACTAGGTACTGTTGGAGCACTAGCTGCTGCTCTTGCTGTTGCTGCTGGAGATGTTGGAACTGTAGTACCACCTACTGGTGCAGCTGGTGCCGAACCTGGTGCTGCTACTGCAGTAGAAACTGGAGCTGGAGAATTTGTTAATGCTGTTGCCTTTGAAAACGCATCTGCTCTTGGGCCAGAATTTGTTGCATTTGAATTATTTACATTTGCTTTTTGGGCAACCTGCGCAACTTGCCTCGCTATATTTGCAGATAAACCTGTGGGATTTGTACTCATAATCTTTAAACCTTTTTACACTCAATCTATATAAAGAACAAAAACTTGATATTTTGATAGCTATGCAGACTATTATAGAGCTATATCTAACAATCTGCAATTTTAAGTTAATTAACAGGCATTAATTAGATGCTTTAACTACCCTTAACCTCTTACGATAATCTAAGTAAAGCTTTAGATATCCAGCAAAGATATCCCTTAAACAACTTAGATTTTGATAACAATTTTAGAAATTTAAAAGAATTTTGCACATTTGTAAATAGTCTCCAGAACAAGTACAGCTTTCAATCTAAATTAAATCATCTATTTAAGATTGATTGATCCTAATCCTGGGAATAAGCCTAATAGTTGTCACCAATACATAAGGAGATACACAGTGATTACATCAGATAATTCAAACAACAATACTAATCCTGGCAAGGATAATGTACAAGTATCAATTGCACCAGATTTTTTAATCAAGTATAACCCAAGTAGAAAAAGAGTTCTTCAGCTCATTGCAGCTGGTTGGTCAAATGCTTCAATAGCAGAAGATTTAAATTTTTCAACGAAAAACATTGAATCAATTACAACTTTGCTAATCAGATTAGCAAAGCTTCAGGATCTAAGTGGTAACTTGAATCCAAGAGCAAGATTAGTAGCAAAATGCTATCATGCACAAAAACTCAGATACCATGCATCTCAGGAACCACCAAATGAACTTTTATCAGAAGATCAAACAGCAACACTTTTATTGGTAGCAGCAGGTCTTTCAAATAAAACCATAGGAAAGATTCTCGGCATATCAGAAAAGACTGTTGAAAGCAGATTAAATAATCTCTTTTTACAATTTGGAATTAATGCAAAAGCAAACAAAATAATTAATCCAAGACTTAGATTAATTGCAATGTCAAATGCAAGGCAAAATATTACAGCTGAAGCATTTGATACAGTTTGGCAAAAGACAAATAATGTAGATCTCGATCAGGTAGTAAACAACCCTCAAGATCTCAGAGAGACTGTAATGAGAGTTGCAAGTAAGCTTGTCGAAGAAGCTCCAAAGCACAGAGACAATGCAAACAAAGAGCAACATGCTCCAGCAGCTCAACAACGTCAACCTTACCCCTATATAAACCCTGCTCATGTGCAAAATGTTTATAACAGGTTAAATCCTCAAGCAAGACCACAACCTTCTGAGCAACAAAGACCACAACAATAGTAACAAGTCATTGCGAGGGAAGGACGTTGCATGCAACGTCTCCACAGAAATCCCGATCTAACTTGCGTAAATTGTTCGGAATTGCCACGCCTCAGGATGACATATAAAAATTTATTTCAAGTCATTAAAGTAAAAAAATAAAATTCCAGAAAGCAACATACCAACTGTTTCAGAGCGATATATTCTTCTTCCAAGACTTACAGAAGTAAAGCCTGAAGATATCGCATGTTTTAACTCATTTTCAGCAAATCCACCTTCAGGGCCAATTAATATAAGAACCTTGTGAATTTTTTCCTGAACACTATTTAAAACCTCTTTTATTCCATTAGTCTGGGATCTCTCTGCACAAATCAACTTTAAATCATAGACAGAAAGATTTGTTTTAAATAACTCATCAAGTGTCATAAAATTTCGAACATCTGGAACGTGCCCTCTTTCAGATTGTTCTGCAGCATCCTGAACAATTTTCTGATATCGATTAACCCTTCTATCTATGTCCCTTGAAACATCGTTATCATCTATTTTTACAACTGTTCTCTCTGTTATAACTGGAATAAAATCAGCAACTCCAATTTCAGTGCCTTTTTGTAAAACATAATCAAAATTTGGTCCTTTAAGCATTGCCTGAGCAACTGTAATTTTCAACTCAGGATCTGTATTTGCTGTACGTCTGCTTAATAACCTACATTGAATTTCTCTCGAAAAAAAAGAGATTATTTGTGCATTATAAATTAATCCTGTCCCATCCAATAAAACAACCTGATCATTTTCTCGAAGTCTTAAAACTCGAGACAGTTTATGTACCTGTTCTTGATCAGAAATATTAGCTTTTTTTTCCTGCCAATTAATCTGGTGTGGATTAATAAAAAATCTATAGCTCATGGGTTTATCCCTAAAATTTAATCACTCCTAAGAATGATATTGTACATTATCATTAATATTCGCGATAAAAAAGATTATTCTAGGGGTAAAAATTCATTATGCAGGAAACAATTGACAAGCAATGGTGGGTTGGCTTTCAAGGTGGGCACAACTACAAACTTGAAAACGATATACTAACAGTATATATATATGACCCTCCTGAATATTCATTCAAAGAGACAAAGGCTATTTTAGATATTCACGCAAAATTAGGTCATGAGTTGAATCATCTTCTTTCCGGAGCTTTTTACTTTAAGGGGCTTGACCCATCAGGAGCATTTATCTGGGGTCAACCATTAGGATATGATACCGATGATGATCCAGGGCGAGGATTATTTTTTGAAGCGTGGGTTATTCACGGGCATGTAATAGTAGATCCTTTCTGTGATATGGAATTCAAATTAGAACATCATGGAAAAGGAAGGTTTTTTATTGAAGATACTTATAAAATAATTTGCAATAATAAAACTATCCCAGAAAAATGGCTTCAAAGATGGGATGCTTTAAAAGATCAGATTGAAGAAATGACTGAATTTAGAAAGACTATGACTATTGATCCATGGAAGCCAAAAGGGTTTAACAAAGTAAGACTTGGACTGTTAGATACTTCTTTAATTCAGGATTTAAAGTTAAAGAAATTGCAGTAAAGAATCTGCATCCGTAACAGGTCTCTTACAGCTATAATTCTGACAAACATAAGCTGTAGCTTTTCCATCAATCTTTAGAAAATGTTTCCCTTTAGGATTCAAGAGCAAAATCTTATTTGGCACAAACTCTTTTCTAGCAGTAGTAAGCATTTTTTTTGTATCTTCAGACTTCTCGTCACCAATAATCACTATCTCACTTGAAGGTCCTATGATATAGTCTAACCCCGACAAGAACTGAGTATATGCTATTGGCGCAGATTTAACTTTCTCCCCAAATGCTCTTATCATCTTATTAGCATAGTCATCTAATTTACTATCTTCAGTAATTTTTGCTAACTTAATAAGATTTAAAAAGCAAACAGAATTTCCTGAAGGAATAGCCCCATCATAAATCTCTTTTTGCCTAACTAATAACTGCTCTCCAACAGAAGAAGTAAAATAAAATCCTCCACCATTCTCATCCCAAAAGTATTTTAAAAGATATTCATTAAAATCTATTGCTGCCTTAAGATATCTCTCTTCAAAACTAGCTTCATAAAGCTCTAGCAATCCCCAAATCAAAAAAGCATAATCATCCAGATGAGCTATTACTTTTACCTCTCCCTCACAATAGCTATGAAGCAATATCCTATCTTTAATCATTTTTGAAGAGATAAACTCAAAAGCCTGTTTTGCAGTATTTAAATATTTTTCATTTTCAAAAATTCCTGATGCTTTTGCTAAAGCAGCAATCATAAGCCCATTCCAGCTAGTTAATATTTTTTTATCTTTATGCGGATGTATTCGCTTTTCTCTTTCATTAAATAGTTTTTCTCTAGCACTTTCCAAGGAAGGTTTATCAATCAACTCTTTCAGATGAAAGATATTATCTCCTGTCATTTCTCTTGTAGATTCCTCTCTATAGTTACCATCTCTTTGAACATTAAATACTTTTACTATTAAATCAGCTTCTTCTTTACTCAAGATTTTTCTAATCTCATCTTCTTTCCAGACATAGAATTTCCCTTCCACTCCCTCACTGTCAGCATCTTCCGCACAGTAGAATCCACCTTCTTTAAATGTTAAATCTCTCAAGACATAAGTAATAATTTCTTCTGTTGTTTTTTTATAAAAATCGTTTTTTGTAATCTGATATGCCTCTATATAGACTAGACAAAGCATTGCCTGGTCATATAACATCTTTTCAAAATGAGGCACTAGCCACTCAGAATCAGTGGAATACCTATGAAAACCAAATCCGATTTGATCATAAATACCACCTAATCTCATAGACTGCAAAGTCTTTTCTACCATTTCTAAAGCATTTTCATTTTTATATCTTTTCCAATATCTCAATAAGAACAAAAGATTATGTGGGGTAGGGAATTTCGGAGCATCACCAAAACCTCCATGAACTTTATCAAAACGAGAATTAAACATTTCAAACCCAGAGTTTAAAATATTTTCATTTACATCATATTCACCTAATGCATCACTACCTGTAGTCTGGCTTAAATGCTGAACGATATGATCAGATGATTCAAGAACTTCATCTCTTTTATTAATCCAGAGCTCTTTAATTTTTGGAATCAATTCCACCATTCCAATTCGCCCATAACGGCTTTGTTTTGGATAATAAGTCCCTACAAAAAATGGTTTTTTTTCAGGTGTCATGATTACAGTAAGAGGCCACCCCCCACTTCCTGTAAGCATCTGACATGCTGTCATATAAACATTATCGATATCAGGTCTTTCTTCACGATCTACTTTAATAGAAACAAAAGCATCATTCATCAACTTTGCCACTTCATCATCTTCAAATGATTCATGCTCCATTACATGACACCAGTGACATGTAGAATAACCAATAGATAGGAAAATGGGTCTATCTTCTCTTTTTGCCTTTTCAAAAGCTTCATCTGACCAAGGATGCCATTGAACAGGATTATAAGCATGTTGCTGTAAGTAGGGACTTTTTTCTGCAATCAATTTGTTTGGTGTAAGTGTTTTTGGTTTGTTCACAAAATATTTATAGCACAACTACAGGTGTGCGAACAAATCGAGGATAAATATTCTATGTCATTGCGAGGAGGGCAAAGCCCGACGAAGCAATCTCTACTGACCGTTATCAATTTATTGTCCTGCTCAAAATTGTTATATCTAAATGAGATTGCCACGTCGCCCTTCGGGCTCCTCGCAATGACAAAACAGTCTCATCCTCGAAAACTTTACACACCCATCTGCTAAGCCAAATTATCTACAGCTTCAATATTACTTATTTTTGGTACAAACTGGGTAAATTGCTTTTCTATTTTTTCATTTGTAGCTGGATTATTTGAATAGTGAAATCCTTGTGCATCCTGATTATTCCAGGTATCAAATCGCCCCATAAGATCAGCAAATCTTATTTCATGCAAATAAGTGCCCACTTCACCACCAGATTTCATTCCTTTGCTTTTTAGAAAATTTAAATGTTCATAATACCAAACTCTGTAGTAATCAAGAGGTCCTGATTTATCCTGCATAATATTACTGTCAAGGACAAGTGAAGCAGTATATGGTTTTGTACCTGCACCTGAGGTTGTAGTAGATTCACCTATTATTCTAAGATTTTTTACGGGCAATTCTTTTCTAGCCTGAAAATAACCTTTAATGTCATTAAGCTGTTTAACCGAATAACAAGTACCACCCCATAACGTTATGTCAATCTGTTCACAAATTGGTTTACCTTTATAAGGTTTTGAAATCACCTTTCCTATATCTTCACCATTAATTGATGTACTCTCTGATAATGAAACATCTCCTCCAGGTCCACCATGAGTCATATAATGAAACAAAAACTCTGTCTTTTTTTGATCAATTGCCTTTATTAAGGCACCTTCAAGATTTGAAAGCACTGAATCTCTTGTGCAATTCTTTATTTCAGGAAAGTCTTTCAGGTCTCTTTCTTTTGCTAATTTATTAAATTCTGGAATATGAACCTTATCAATGCACAAAGCACTTAATGTCATTCCATGATTTTTAGTATATATTTCAACTGAACTTAAAAGGTCTGATTCCATACCACTTAGATTTGTAAGAGTCAAAGCTAACATACAAGTACTGTTTTTTTGAATACTATAACTATACGGTGCTGACCAGATTTTATGTTGCTCAGACATGGTCAGGTTATCTTGCTCGATTTTTTTCTCAAGCAAAGCTAAAGTATCTTGCTTTGTTGTTATACCTTTAGCTTCATCAATAGTAATTGCTATTCGTCTTGGAATAGGATTCTTTCCTGTAAAATAATCATTATCAATAAAAACAAATTCTGCCGGTTTATTTTTTATTCCTGCACAAACAAGTGACAAGCCATGTTTTTTGTTAAATGTACTCAAAGCTGTTTCCTCAGAACCAGGCAAGACAGAAAGCAGTTGCGGGTTTAGTTTTTGAAGCAAGTCTTTAATATAAGTATCACGCCCCTCAAAACCTTTTATTTTTCTAAACTCTAAAGCATATTCATTATCAGGAAGAGAAGAATATGGATTAGGGCGAAACAATTTAAACAGTGAAAAAAATCGTTGGTTAAATTGTAAATTATCAAAATGAATTGAGTTATCAGAAACACTGGCAACTGGTGGAGAAGGATCAATTTTTGTCGTTACATTATCACCAGCAAATAGTGCTGCAAGAAGCACAGAGACACTACCTATTCCAGCAGTACGAATCATTATTTAATACCCCTCTTTAAAGAGACTAAAATTTATAAGAACTATACATGCTTTCTCTCTTCAGCAATATAGTCTGTTTATTTAACAATTACCTTCTATGATATCAAAAAAAATCTTATTATTTTAATTATTAAGCAACTTGTAAGTAAGAATACTATTACAAAATAAGCACAAATATATTTCTACCTAACTGGAGCAAGCCTTGCTGTGAAATGAGCCAACACTGGAGAAGACTCAACTATTTTCAACCCTTGAATTGTATTTTTCTTCTTTGCAAGATTTTCAAAAGCTTCTACTACAAAATCAATATGGCTTTGAGTATAAACTCTTCTTGGAATTGCAAGTCTTACCAGTTCCATTGGAGCAGGTTCAAATTTTCCATTGTTAGTTTTTCCAAACATAAGGCTTCCAATTTCACATGCCCGGATTCCCGCCTCCAGATATAATTCACAGACTAATGCCTGCCCTGGAAATTTTTCCGGTGGAATATGAGAAAGCAATTTCTTTGCATTTACATAAACAGCATGTCCACCAGGTGGTTCAACGATAGGAACTCCTTGTTTTCTAAGTCCACTACCAAGATAAGCTACAGACATAATTCTGTAATTCAAATATTCCTCTTCAAGGACTTCAGTTAGTCCCTGAGCAATAGCTTCAAGATCTCTTCCTGCAAGCCCTCCATAAGTAGGGAAACCTTCTCCTAAAATTTCAACTTCTCTTGCTCTTTTTGCCCAGGTTGAATTGTTCATTGCAAGGAATCCACCAATATTTACTATTGCATCTTTTTTTGCACTCATCAAACACCCTTCTGCATAAGAGAACATTTCTTTTGCAATTTCTTTTGGAGTTTTGTTTGAATATCCTTTTTCTCGCAGTTTTATAAAATATGCATTTTCTGCAAATCTGGCAGCATCAAGAAATATTGGAATATTGTGTTTTTTACAAATTTTACTTACTTCAGAAATATTTTTCATTGAAACAGGTTGTCCACCCAAAGAATTATTTGTAACTGTAATTATTACCATGGCAATAGAAGCCGGACCTTTTTCCTCAATAATTTTTTGTAATGCTACTAAATCCATATCACCTTTAAAATCCAGGGACTTTTCAAAATCCAAAGCCTCTTGAATTGGTAAATCTATAGCAGTAGCTCCTGTAGCCTCAATATTTGCCCTGGTTGTATCAAAGTGAGAGTTAGAAAGGAATACTTTTCCTTCACCACCTACAATACTAAAAAGGATTCTTTCAGCAGCTCTACCTTGGTGAGTAGGCATTACTTCTTTATATCCTGTTAAGTCCTTAATGGCGCTTTCAAACGTAAAAAAACTTCTTGCCCCTGCATATGATTCATCTCCACGCATTATGCAAGCCCATTGTTCCCCTGACATTGCACCAGTACCCGAATCCGTTAAAAGGTCAATCAAAACTTTATCTGCCGGAATTTTAAAAAGATTATAATCTGCTTTTCGTAATACTTCTTTTCTTTCCTCAGGAGTTGTAAATCCCAATGGTTCAACGGATTTTATTTTAAAAGGTTCAATTATAGTTTTATATTTTGAATACATAAAAGATATTGTACTTCATATCAACCATAGTCTATATTTCATAGTCTCTTTTCAGTTTCTATGTTAAATTTGAAATGCAAAGATAGCTGGATTTATTACAAAAAAGTAGTCAATTGTAAGAAATAAAAGATATCAATTGTCGACAATTTAGCAAATTTCAAAGATGAAATTAAATACAATACATATCTAAAGTTGTTTTAAGCCAACCAGTTAGGGATACCCCGTAAAGGGAAGAATAAAATTAGCCATGTCTGCTATACAAAACATATTTGTTTTAATCAAACAGGTTCCAGATCAAAGCTCTAAGGCTGGAATAAATCCTGATGGCACTATTGATAGAGCTAAAGCAAAAAGGATGTTAAATCCTTTTGATCGTTTTGCACTTCAGGCAGCTCTTCATACAAAAAAAACATACGGTGGAAAAGTAACTGCAATTTCCATGGGACCACCTGCAGCAGTTGAAGTTTTATTAGAAGCGCTTGAACATGGAGTTGACCAGTGCTTTTTGCTAAGTGATAAACGACTTGCCGCATCTGATACATTAGCAACAGCTTATGCTCTACACAAAGTTGTTAAGTACGTTGGAGAATTTGATCTTCTGTTTTGTGGCTTGCAAACAACTGATGGAGACACCGCACAAGTAGGTCCTCAAATTGCCGAGAGACTTCACCTGCCTCAAGTTACATACTGTGAAGATTTTAAAGTTGAAGGAAGTAAAGTAGTTGCAAAAAGAGTTGTAGAAGGTGGATATGAGTGGCTAAGAATGAATATCCCCGGATTGATTACAGTAGCAAATTCTTACCATCCATTAGAGTATAAAACTCTACGTGGAGCAAGAATGGTTCAACACTTACTCAGAGATGAAAACGAAAAAACAAAGTATATAAAGATTATCACCTTAGATGATGTTGGAGCAGATCCAGTAAAATGCGGATTAAAAGGCTCTCCCACTATTGTTGCAAGGACCGATAAAGTCTCTGAAATAGGCGGAAGTTGTATTATTTATCAAGGTGAACCAGTAGAACAAATGGTTTCAGAGACAATTAAAAACACGAAGATTCTGGAGTTTATAAAATCATGAATGCTGAGGTAAAGAAACTACCAGAAATAATAACCCCAAGCAATAAAGAAGTCATTGTAATTGGCGAACAAGTGAATGGCGATATCAAGCCAGTCACCATTGAGCTTTTAGGTGCAGGAAAAGACCTCGCAAGTAAACTTGGTGGCATTCTCTCATGTATATTATTAGGACATAAACTTGGAGATCTTCCCAAAAAATTAATCAGTTATGGAGCTGATATAGTTTATGTAGCAGATGATCCTATTCTTAAAGATTATCAAACTCTTCCTTATAGAAGAGTTTTAGTAGATTTTTTATCCAGCTTTCCTGTACCACCTCACATCGTATTACTTGGATCTACTACTACAGGAAGAGATCTTGCTCCAAGAATTGCAGCTCATTTTGAAACCGGACTAACTGCGGACTGTACAGAACTTGATATTGGACCTTATGAACACACAAATAAAATGGATCCTGAAAAAGTAGGGTTATATCCTGGCTGCTTATACGCAATAAGACCAAGCTTTGGAGAAAGTTTAAAAGCAAGAATCCTGGGTCCCTGGAAAAACCCACAAATGGCAACAGTTCGTCCTGGCATTATGCTTCCTTTAGAAATTGATAATAATCATTCCGGGGAAATCAGAAAACTTTCAGTAACTTTAAAACCAGAAGACTCAAGGACAGAACTAATAGAAGTAGTCCATGAAATTAACAAGTCAGTAAATTTAACTGAAGCTGATGTAATTGTTTCAGGAGGATTTGGACTTGGTAAAGCTGAAGGATTTGAATTAATTAAAGGACTGGCAAATTGCTTTGAAAATTCTGTTGTAGGTGCTTCCAGAAAAGTAGTAGATATTGGATGGATTTCTTATCAACACCAAATTGGACAAACAGGAAAAACCGTCAGACCAAAAGTCTATATTGCCTGTGGCATATCTGGAGCTATACAGCATCGTGTAGGAATGAGCAAATCAGGATTAATAATAGCTATAAACAAAGACCCTGATGCTCCTATATTTAAGTTTGCTCACCATGGCATAGTAGGAGATCTCTATCAAGTTATTCCAGAAATGATAAATCAATTTAAGCTACAAAAGAAACCTATAACAAAAAAAGAAGGAGAGAAACTAATTGCTTAATGAAAGAATTGAATATGATTTTCTTCTTATTGGTGGCGGACCATCAAGCTTTGCTCTTGCACATCATCTGGTTAACTTAGCAAAGAAAAGTAATTCTAAGTTTACTATGGCAATTCTTGAGAAAGGAAAAGAGTTCGGCTCACATATAGTAAGCGGAGCTGTTTCAAATCTACGAGTGGTAGAAAAGATTTTTCCCGACTATAAAACCAGTGATTTTCCTATGGAGGGGATTTGTGAAGAAAGTTTTTTCTCTGTCCTTGGAAATGAAAAGAAGTGGGATGTTCCAAATATTCTTCTACCAAATGGCTTAAAGAAAGAAGGTTGTGCCATCCTTACTCTCAGTCATGTTGTTTACTGGATGTATAACAAGCTCAAGGAAAAAGTCGCAAAAGATCCAAATATTCAAATTGATTTCTTCACAGGATTTTCTGCACATCAAATTATTTTTGAAGGCGATAGAATTGCTGGGGTGAAAGTAATAGAACATTCTAATGATAATGATTTAGATAACAGTGTCTATGCAAAAGTTACGTGCTTTGGTGATAAGGGGTTCTTGTCCAGAGACGTTATTGATAAATATAAACTTAGAGATAATCCACAGATCTGGTCTATAGGAGTAAAAGAAGTATGGCAGTTAGATGAAAAGAAAGATTATTCCGGTAAAGTCTGGCATACTCTTGGTTTTCCACTAGTAGATGGTACTTTTGGTGGTGGGTTTGTTTATGGAATGAAAGATCATAAGTTAACTATTGGAATGGTAATTTCTCTTGACAGTGAAAACCCAAATATCAATCCTCAACAACGTTTACAAGATTTAAAGAAACATCCCTGGATTCAGGAAATGATCAAAGATGGAAAACTTCTAAAATATGGAGCTGCTGTTTTACCTGAGGGTGGATACTATAGCCTTCCTAAGAAATTTACAGTTAATGGGGGAATATTACTTGGCGATGCGCTTGGAATTCTTGATATAGAAAGATTGTCAGGAATTGATAAAGGAATGGAATCAGGATATCAGGCAGCAGAAGTATTACACGAGGGATTACTTAAAAACGACTTTTCAGAAGACCAGCTATCCAAGTACAAAGAAAAAATAATGAGCTCATTTATCGGGAAAGAACTGAAAGATGGGAGATACTTTAGATTTGCATGGCAGGAAAATCCAAGACTATTAAAAAGTTATTTGCCAATATTAATGAATAGCATTGATTATTCAAATCCATTTTTTGGTTTCTTGAAAATTGCTTTTACTAACAATCCAATAAAAGCAATGTTTGATGGGATAAGACTAAAGTTATTAATGGATGGATTTGAGTCAGGCAGTGTTAAATATAAATCTGACTATCAAAACATTATTCCAAATTTTAATCCTGAAACAAAAATCAAAGCGGATGAATATGTAAAAGAATCTATTTATTCCAGACCTGATGCAGTATTCTATGCAAAGACGAAGTACCATGAAGGAAATATGCACATCGATGAATTTAAAGCTGATGTATGCATTAAGTGTATAAAAACATATGATGCTTTAGGAAAAGATACTCCCTGTGTTTCAGATTGCACAGCAGAAGTTCATAGAGTAGACATCCTAGGTGAAAAAAGAATGCACGGCATGTCACTTGAAAATTGTATTCAATGCCGCACCTGTGAAATAGTTTGTCCTGAAATAAACCTTCGTGTCAGACCAACAATGGAAGGTTCTGGTCCTGACTTTATGGGGCTGTAGGATAGCTTTTAGATAACCATGCCTGTAGAAGTCTCGCATGTCTTTCAAAAACATTGTTCAAATCTACACTGGTAGCAGAAGATTGTTCTTCATAAAAAATCTCTTCTGAACCATGCCTCGAAGAAGTGTTCTCTATTAATTCACCACTCTTTGACTTATGAGCATATCTATCTAGATGCACCATACTCACAGTAACTTTTCTCAGGCTTGGATCCCAGATTGAAGTAGATAATTCGTTTCTTTGATTAACCAATATTCCAAGACAAAATTTTTGATCTACATTATTTCTATCAGGAAGAACATTCAAGCGAAAAAGGACATCACAATCTAAATCAGTAGATCCTTTAGTGCTTGGATCAAACCTGCCACCTTTAAACACAAAAGCTTTATCTTTTTTTAAGTCAGAAGAAATTTTTGCAAGCGTCTGACTTAAAACTATTGAACTAATTCTACTTTCCATAATGAATCAGAATTATAACAATCCAAATATCAATATTTACTAAGCTTAAATACAATTAATCTTAGTCACAGTAAATACTACTTAATTTCATCTAAAAGTCTTTTAAAACCTGTTACCATTCCAGGAGAAGCACGAAAAGTAACCCCGATTTGAGCCCCTGCAATTTTAAAATATTCTGATACAGTATTCCCAAATCTTTCATCAATTTTATATGCTGTCTCTATCTCATCAATAATATCTAACAATTTAGGACTCTCATCTGCCCTAATGCCTTGATAAGGCTTTCCTCCATCATCAGAAACAGCTCTTCCTAATAAATCTTCATCATTACCCTCAAAAACAAAGGGTTGAATAACTTTAGCTAATTCTTGCTCATCCATAGTAGACAATTTTTCTTTACAATAAATAGTAACCGTATCATACCGATCCCATAATTTATTTTTTAATGGTACTTTATACTGAAAGTTAAATTTCTTTGCCAGCTCATCCAAAGTATCAATCATATCTTTATTAGCAACAAGTCTACATGAATACCTATGCTCACTAAAGTCTGCACCCATCAACTTTTCAGGCACTCTATACTGCCAACTACCCTGTGCTTGAGCCACGATTCCATCTCTACTTTCAGAAGCATCAATTTCTACATTAAAAGTTTCATGAGGCACTCCTGAAATTGAAGCAGAAGGAACTCTCTTACCAATACCACGAACCTTTGCATAAGACAAATCTAGCATTGCATTACATCCAGCTTCAGGACTTGAAGTTCCTTCTTTCTTCATGGTTTCATCCAACTTTTCAAGAAATTTTACTCTTTGTGTAAGAGTTTTTTTATCCTGTTTCTCACAATCAATATTCTCAACAATAGCTCTATATATCCTTGCTTCAGAATAGATTTCTTCAACACGAAGTGAGGATATCTGTGCATCCATTTCCATTATCACTGATTTTCTTGCATGAAGTTGTTTTTTATAGACTTCAAGTTGTCCTTCCTTCTTTTCTATCTTTACTCCTAAGTCATCCAAATGTTCTCTAGAATATTTAATCTGATCTTCTGGGGACAATTTTCCAAAAGTACTACTAAGCTCTACAACATCATTATTAATTTTTATTATTGCGTCTATAAGCTTACTTATTTTAATTTTCCCAATTTCTCCACCCACAAAATCTTCAAGTTTTTTAGGTAAGAGTTTTTCAATCCCCTCAAACTGGTTTCTAGCAATCATTGCTACTACAGCCTCCATCGACTGAAAGTCTGTAACATTTCTTTCAATAACACCAAGCAATCTTTTCACTTCACAGTATTTATCTAATAAAGCTTTATCTAATTTTTCCTGGAGAGAAGTAGCCTCTTTAGGAGACATTTTTGAATATTTCTTTTTCCCTAGATCTAACCCTCTTGGACAGATTTTTTCAGGCTTAATTTGCTCATCTACAAGTCTCTCAAAAGCTTTACTTCTTATATCATAGAAAAGTTGCGCTGCTTCTCTTCTTCTTTTTCCAGCTTCAACAACAGCTTCATTTGCCTTTTTCAATTCATCAAATAACTCTGGGGGCATCCGGGTCCCACTATATAAATATTGCTCCTTTTTTTCATCAAAGATTCGCACCCCTTTTTCAGCTTCAACAACTTCAGCCTCTGCCTGGTGTAAATTGTCAATAGCCAGATTGTGAGCAGCCAATATTAAATCATGTTCTTCCTGTTTTTTATTGTATGCATCCTGTAAAAGTTTAAATGGAGGAAACGGAAGAACTGGTATATTTGCTTTTTTTCTTGAACCTTGTTTTGAACCAGGCTCTCGCGACAACTCTGCATCTCTCAAAATATTCTCTAATCTATTTGCTGGAGTATTGTTTTCTGCTTGTGATGGAGGAGCATTTTGCTCTGCTAAAGGTGGTTCACTTTTTAAAGGTACTTCTGATTTCGGATCTACTATAGCCTCTGGAGGCTTTTCTACACTAGCATTCCAATCTTCTCTGCGCTTAGCTTGAAACTGCTCGAAGTCTCTTAAATCCTTTTGATATGATGGACTGTTAAGGTAATCAAATATTGCATGATCTTCAAAATTAAAATCTGTTGACTTTCGTGGCTTACCATATAATACAATCTCAAGAGCTGATGCTCTTAAACTCATATATTGGGTAAAAAGGTGATGATCTCCCTTTTCATAGTCATCAAAGGAAACACATTCAGTTACTGATTTACATTGACCGGAGAACCATTTCTCTAATTCCCCATTAACAATGGCCGTATCAAACTTTTTTAAAAGTTTTTCTGCTGTAACACTGAGTAGTTTTTGACTTGTTCTATATGCAGTTATTTCCATATCTATATTTGGTTTGGTAAACCAGATATAAAAAGATAGAAATTTATAATAAATTACCTATTATTAAAAAATTTTTATTCAAATAAAGATCTTTAACCGATTCTTAATTCAAAACCTGCTTTTTTAAATCTTTATTTTAAGGCTAATAGCCTAAGAAGTAAAAGTCGTACAAGCTTATATTTTATGAGAGAGGTATTTTATAGTCCACCGAAACTTCCAGAAAAATTAACCGGCACATCACTAAATCTACAGAGAACTGTTACTTTTCCATTTTCATCAGCTTCTATATCCTCTTCAAGACCACTGATAGTTCTAAGTGTATTCGCAAAAACCATTTTGATGGTACCTGATACCTGATTACTTGCACTGTCAAATTGATTAACTAAAACATTTCCTGTAACATTTGTCCTCTCCCCTTCAGGAGTTTCATTTGTTACCTCAGTAGTTTTTCCAGTCTTTTTACTTGTTTTAGAAATTGAAAACTCAAATTCATTACTTTCAAATTCTACGGCTTCTCCCTGAAGTAATTCCTGTGGATTAGAAACAGCTTCAATTACCGCAAACAAGTCCGCATTTAAAGTATTTTTATCTGTATCTAATTCTGAATTAATAGAAACTTCAGTTAATCCACTTAAAGGGTCTATAACTAAATTATTATTAGCAGCTTTAATACTTCTAAAAGGAACCTTACCATTAAAAACACACTTGGCAGATCCTCCAGTAATTAAATCAACATCTACTTCATCCTGTGCAAATAAATCATTACACGAACAAATAGTCAAAAGAAAAGCAACCAATAAAACCAATGATTTTTTAAACATTAAATACTTCCTTTCAAAGAAACTAATTTTTAAAATTATAGCTAGAGATAGTGAAGTAAAAAAAAGTCAGTTTATTTTTCAGGTTAAATATAACAGTCGATTGGTCTTGACGAATATTGATCATTGTGTAATAATAGATATCAGATTAAAAACGATTAGTCACTAAATCTTAACTACAAGCTCAAATTCAGTAGTTTAGTTCATATTACCTATTGGAGGCTAAATGAGTATTACATTAAGGGAAATCAATCAACTACCTAGCAGTGAGATTAAGAAAAATATAGCCGCCACAATACCTAAAGTAGATGAAGAAATAAAAGAAGAAACTAAAAAGCGTTGTTGTCCTGTACTTGCTGAAACAATAAGAGAAACCTCAACTGGATTTGGTTCACTACTTAGAAGTTTATTCAGTTCAACTAATTCAAAAGATGATTCCACAAAAAAATGCCCTTATTCACAAGGTGGAATTATTGGTGACTTAATTCAAACTGCTTCAAATATAAAAACATTTTTAAAAAGTGCCTGGCAAAACAAAAAAGATTTAATTAGTTTAATACCAAAAGTTGCAGGCGGTAAACAAGGATATATGGAATGGCTTAGAGATATAACACCAAGAGACAATGTTAGACAGGTTTTTATGCCTTTTGGCACTCACTATGCAATACCTTATACATCTTTTAGAAAGGATATTTGTTTATCCAGAGGAGATGCAAGTGGAATAACTCTAGGAAAACATAAAATCAATGATAAAGAATTTGATGTTGTTTTGCACACACCAAAACTCGGAAGATTTTACGAACAATTTGCCGAGATAGTAGGAAAAGAAGGACTACTTGGATCCGTAGATTCAGAATGCTGGCGTAAAGCAAGTTCACTCATAGACAGGAAAGATTTTCTTACTCCCGGAGCTGTAAAAAATTACGAACCACAAATAATTGAAATCTATAAAAACAAAACTTTAGAAATAGAAAATGAACTGACGTTCCTTGAAGGAAATAAAAAAATAAATCTAAAGAAAAAATCTAAAGAAGCTATTTTAGAAATTTTAAATCGCTGCATTATGGGTAATATTCCAAAACAATACTGGGATATAATCACTG
Organism: Candidatus Melainabacteria bacterium; assembly: GCA_023250205.1. GTDB lineage: Bacteria > Cyanobacteriota > Vampirovibrionia > 2-02-FULL-35-15 > 2-02-FULL-35-15 > 2-02-FULL-35-15. The sequence continues at coordinate 21,182 of JAHFBE010000034.1, forward strand.
ACGACTTCTTCAAATGTGCTAAACACCGACTCTGGGGTAGGCTATTCTCTCCTCTTAGCCTGCCCCAAATAGCCAGCGACTCGACTAAAACTGGACTGGATACATTAAAAGAGCTCGATCATATTGCACTATTACTATTAGATGAAAGATTAAAAGAACTTGAGCATAGAAAACCAGAGAATTTGCTTGACGTTCTAGCAATTGAAGCTGCCGAAAAAGTAAACAAATCAGAAAGCCCCCAAAAAGCCAGAGAAGAAATTCTTAAAATCACAAAAATATATTTAGAACTGGTGATTGCGGGACATGCTTCAAACATTAATTCAAAAGGATTTTTTGATTATGAGGCTTTTAGCAATGAGGCTTTTAGAGCTGGCTTGGTTAAATCTATTGATAATTTAAAATGCAACTCTTTAGATGAAATGATTCAAAAAGTAACTGAAAATCCAGAATTAATGGAGCCCTTTGAATCAGCTGCATATGCAAGCTTCGCTCACAATACAGCCATTCCGGCGTTTACAAGACAAGCTGAATTTTATTTTGAGGATGATTCTGGAAAAAGTTTAATGACTGAAGCAGAAAGAAAAAACTTTGCCGAAAATTGCTCAAACCCTCTTGCACAGATACCACAACATGGACCATTACTTTTTCCAATAATAGGTTACACAAACATTGCATTAAGAGATAATGGATTTTTAACTGAGGATGGAAGTCTCAACAGTGAATCAATCTTCCAAAAAGGCAAGACGGAACTACTTAGAAATATTGCTGACACCGAATCATTTGGACAAGGACAAAGAAAATGCATAGGAAGTGCTCCTTCACTATCCATAATAAAATGGGGGGCTTTTTTTACCAGTTACTTGCTCTGGAAACATCCAGATCTGATACTTGCACAAAAATCAAAGACATTGATATCAAATCTATACGGGAAAGAAGATGTGTTTGTAAAGAGAAATAGTTAAATTTTGCTCACTTAGAATCAAAAAATCATATTTTCATATTAAATCAATAAAAGAGTATTTGATTTTAATCGCATCTTAATCAAAACTTTGATTTTATGCTAAATTTCATCTCCCGATTTACTTTATATATTTATGACTGAAGTTAGTAACAAGGCCGTAAACAAAGCTTTTATTCCAAAATCCTTTACTGGTTCAAATGAGCCAACTGAAGATGAAATCAGAACTCATATTCAAAAAAATGGTGAGTCATTAAACGCTGGTACTTTTTGGGGTCTGGTTACTGCTGGTGGCTCTGGTTGTTTAGCTATCTTGCTGATTTTTATGGGGGGCAATAAAACTTTAAGAAATGGGATAGGAGTTGCTTCATTAACGTCACTTGCATTTTCAGGATATTTTTATTTAAATCGTATTAAAGTCGATGAGTCTATAAAAGAAAAAGCTTCTGCTCCAACTACAAATAATGAGAGTAATAAACAGACTAAAGAACCTCAAGAAGAAGTAAAGCCAACTGCAACTAATAATAACCCTCTGGAAGAAAACAAAGATTTGCCAAAGCCTATTTTAGAAGAACCTGAATCAAACAACAATCAACCTCAACCTGTTCTTCAAGATCCTGAATCAAACAACAATCAACCTCAACCTGTTCTTCAAGATCCTAAACCAAGTCCCCGCAAGCATAAAGTTCAAAGAAATCCTGTCGTCAATTCAAATGATATTCCTGATGACCAGCCACCCAAAGCTAAAGATAGAAGTAATTTAACCACTTTACCTACTCCTGGTAAAAAAACTTCCGTTCACTACACAAAACCATTTCAAATAGGCAGTTCAAACCTTTACATCTACAAATATGAAGATCTTCCTCCCTCCCTAAAAGAAACAATTAGTGAGCAAACAGGGTTTGTTATTGTTGATACTTCATCATTTGATCCAAATGCCTTTAATAAACAAAAGGTAATAAGACCAAGACCAGATGTTACCGTAGGAAGAAATGCCCACCAGTATAGACCAGACATTAAATTTAAAGGTCTTTGGAATGATACAAAAATAGATATTTCAGATCATATTGGCGAAAGATTTTATCAACACTCATGTCAAGGTTTAGGAAATCTCTTAATATCAAGAAGTGGAGATGAAATAGTTTTTGAAGTATTACCAGAAAAGACTCCACCAGCAGAAGATAATGACAAATTAAAATATAAAGATAGAGAATTGATTTTAAAAGATTCAAGAATTGATGAGGGAGTATATTTAGGAGCTGGTTCTGAGGCTATAGTAGTAAGTTTTAAAAATGATCCTGAACTTAGGAAATTATATAGAGGATGTAAGGATTATATTGAAAAGACTGGTGCAAAAGATGAAGCAGAGATACTTCAAAGAATCTTTGAATACGTGTCCTCAAAAGTAAAAATAAACCCTGATATCCAAAGCCTCCTTGAATCAAATAAGTGGGATAAAGACAATAAGGTTTCAATTGATTTTTTTATTCAAAATGGCGGAATCTGTCGACATTTTGGGCTTATATATTCAGCTTTAATTGAAAGGGCTATCGATCGAGGACTATTAAAAGGCCAAGTTAGTATTGATGCAAGCTACATACCAAATAGTGGTGAAGGTGGACATGCATGGTGCAGATACACTAACGAAAAGGAGAAAGTCTGGATTTTAGATGGAACTTTAGGTTATTTTGGGAAATTAGATGACTATCAATATACAGACTCCCCTTCAAAATGGGTTTATTGGAGAGAGGGAGAAGGTCAAGATGATTTGATAAAACGAAAAAATGTTAAATCGGAAACAGACAAGTACATGCAAGCATTTCTTTCACTACATAACCATTTAAATGAAATACCACACATCTTAGATAAAAAAAGATTCAAAGAATGGACAAAAGATTTCTTACATCTTATAAAAGAAGATATTTATAATCTAAAACCGTCAGCTCTATTGTTATTAAGACGGCTACCAAAAGAGTCAAGGGAAGAAATAAACAAGTCACTAACCACTCTTCTAAAATCAAATGATACCGATCTTGCTAAAGCAGCTATCTTTTTATTGTCCTGTGAAAACTATGAACCATCAATCCCAGAAATGATTAAATTATTTCCCAATAAAGATCTTGAGAGAGAATTGGTTCAAGGCTTATCATTCATGAAGGACAAATCAATTCCACACCTAATTCAAAATTTGTCTAATCCCGATAATCATATAGCTGGACTATCAATGGCAACTCTATCAATTATCGGTCTAAGTTCAATACCACATCTTCTTGATCTCTATACTGATATAAAAAAACCTCCAAAGGAAGTAATATCTGCTTTACTCCCTCTTGAACTTATTGCAAAGAACTCTCCAAACAAAGACATAATTATTAAATTAATATTAGGATCCTTGGAAATGATGATGAAGAAAAAAGGACTTGACAAAAAGACCTCTGAACAACTTTATAATATTTTAGAAAGTACATTAACAAAAGACAATGCATAGCAACTGACATATGAAATCGGGGAAACAGGATTTGAACCTGCAATCTCTCGCACCCGAAACGAGCGCTCTACCAAGTTGAGCCATTCCCCGTTAAAGTAATATAATAACAAGTTATGGAAAAGACTTTGAATCTAAATATTAATAAGGCAACAAAAACCGACTGGGTGGTAATTCTTGAGATTTTAGACGAATCTAAAATGACTTTTTGGTTTACAGGAGGTGAGGATTACCAAATCTTTTACACTATAACTGACAAAAGTACAAAAAAAATCATAGGTTGTTTTGCCTTTGATGTAGATGAAGGAACGGGAATACTAAGATCTTTTATTTTAAGAAAAAATACTAGAGGAAAAGGATTGGGGAAGCATATTGCAAATTCTATAGTTCCACAAATAGCAAAAGAGCTTAAATTGAAAAGAATATTTCTCTTATCTGACAATCAAGAGCCTTATGTTTCCTGCCCTTTTTGGGAAAGAACTATATTTAAGAAAACGGTAATAAGCAATGTGCAAGATAAATTTTTTAAAGACTATTTAGACCTTGATGCAATTAAATTTCCTGAGTTTCTTGAGACAAGAGTTCCTTTTTATTTGGATATAATTTAATCATGAGAATAGATAATGTAACTATTGAAAAGGCAAACAAAAACGATTGGGGCATGATTGTATCTATCCTGGAAGAAACAGGCTTAATAGATAGAATCTCTGGAAATGGTAATCATGAAAATTTTTACACTGTTAAAAATGAAGGTATTGTTTCCTGTTTTGCAATATTCCACAAAGATAAAGTTGGTATTTTAAAATCCTTTGGAGTAAAAAAAGAATATCAAGGGAAAGGGCTTGGCAAACTAATTGTAAGTAAACTCCCTGGATTAATCAGTAAAATTGGTTTAAGCACTCTTTATGCTGCCAGTTGGGAAGCTCCTGATTTCTGGAAAAAAGCAGGATTTAAAGAGATAAAATTCGACGAATCAAAAGATGACTATTTCCTGAAATACGCTGATTATTTAGAAAAAAATTATCCTCAGTTTAAAGATAAAAGGAAATATTTTGTTTTCAAAGTTTCTTAAGCCAAGATCTCATCATTATTAAAAAGATTTAATTATTTTATGTAACCGACGGTTACAATTACATGAAGAATTTACAAATTGCACTCTTGAAAAATAATTATTCTTTATATAAGATTTAAGCCTTATCATGCTTAGTAAAGAAGAGTATTTGGCAGGCATATACAAAATTTTTGGTGTTGGTTTTACAACCCCATTTGGTACATTATTTTTAATGATCCCAATGTTAAATGTAGAAAACATTGATCTGAGATTTATAGCCTATTCTGTGATTACTATAATCATGTTTATTATTGGTATAATTGTGCTGTTAACTGGTTATGATTTAGCCTATACAAGAACAACAGGTAAATAAAATGGATTCAGTAATTGTATACATGCTCATTATGACAACCGTGCTATTAGGTGGTACTTTTTTCCTTTTTTACAATTTGAATAAAAAATATAAAGAAGATTTGAAAAAAGAGCTACGAAAATAAACTGAGATCTTGGTTAATCCAAGATCTCATCACCACTAGCCGTATGATCAGCTTTTAATATATAACCAACTCCTCGAACTGTATGAATAAGCCTTCCCGGTCCAAGTTGCTCTAGCTTCGTTCGTAAATATCTTACATAAACTTCAATAACATTTGATTCACCTAAAAAATTATATCCCCATACCTTATCAAAAATAAATTCACGCGTTAGAACCTGTTCAGGATAAAGAAGAAACAATCTTAAAAGCGCAAATTCTTTTGCTCTTAAGTCAAGAGAAACTTCTGCCCTCTTTGCACCTCTTGCAAATTGATCTAGCCAAAGATCTTTATACTCTAAGACTCCTTCTAAAGCCTGTGGTTTTCGTCGGATTACCGCCCTCATCCTGGCTAAAAGCTCTTCAGTAGCAAATGGTTTTGTTAAATAGTCATCGGCACCACTATCAAGACTTGTCACTTTATCTGACAAACTATCTTTCCCTGTTAGAACAATAACTGGAACTTCATTCCCATCAGATCTAATCCTTCTTGTTACTTCCAACCCATCAATCTCCGGGAGAAGCCAGTCCAAGATCACAAGATCCGGTTTAAATTTTTCTACTTTATCAAGAGCTTCTTTCCCATTTTTTGCAATATCAACCTGGTAGCCTTCATATCCAAGCTCAAGCTCTATTAATCTTGCAATCTGACTTTCATCTTCAACAATTAAAACTTTTAATGGGCGACCGGATACTTCAGACATCTTTCCGTTTTCACTTTTTATATTTTCTTTTGTTGCCATATTTTTTTTATATCTTTATTAAATCAAAAACATTAATTAAATTTAATTTTATATAAGATATTTTCCCCTTGCTTAAGGGCTACTTACCTCAAAGATTATATGTTTTCACAATGCCAACCAATAGTCCAATTGTCATACTACCCCTGAATCATACAATATTCCTTCTTATAGTTAGCTTTAGAGCACTTAACGAGGATTTAAAATTCAATTAGAAAGTGTATACAAAAATTCATTCTCTGGAGTTATCACTATGGGTCAGCTCTATGGGTGTAAAAAGTTTTCGAGGATGAGTATACTTTGTCATTGCGAGGAGAGTCGAGGGCTCGCCATATGTGTCAGGATAAGGATACAAAGATTGCTTGAGAGCATTTGATACACGTCATTGCGAGGAGACACGAAGTGTCGACGCGGCAATCTCATTTTGCAATACTGTTTATGAAGCAGC
>JAHFBE010000035.1:0-1298 GCA_023250205.1 Candidatus Melainabacteria bacterium
GGATTTTAAGTTTCTTTTTGATTATAATCGTAATCTTTTTTCTATAGGTTTTAACGTTACTGATGGTTGCCTTGATACCTCTTATTACGATATGCTTGCTTCAGAGGCAAGACTTACAAGTTTTATTGCAATTGCTAAAGGTGATGTACCTACTTCACATTGGTTTTGTTTAAATCGTGCTTTAACTCCTGTTGACGGAAGAACTGCTCTTTTATCCTGGTCAGGCTCAATGTTTGAATATTTAATGCCATCGCTGGTTATGTATACTCCTCGAGGAAGCCTTTTGGATAGAACCTGTCGTCTCATTGTAAAAAAGCAGATTAAATATGGAACTGAGCGCCATGTGCCTTGGGGAATATCAGAATCAGCCTATAATGTCAGAGACAAGGCTCTTGCTTATCAGTACTCAAGTTTTGGAGTACCAGCTCTTGGTTTAAAGCGAGGGCTGGGAGAGGATCTGGTAATTTCTCCATATTCAACTGCCCTTGCAGCAATGTATTATCCAAGCTTAGCGGAAGAAAATTTCAAGCGGCTTGAAGAAATGGGCACACTTGGACCTTATGGTTTTTATGAAGCTTTGGATTTTACTATCACAAGACTGCCTGAAAATAATAAAGTCGCCATTGTTCGTGCCTATATGGCTCATCACCAAGGAATGACATTAGTAGCTCTTACAAATGTCATTTTTGATGGCGTTATGCGTCATCGCTTCCACGAAGTTCCAATAGTAAGAGCTGCTGAACTTTTACTTCAGGAGAGAACACCACGTAATGTTGCTGTAGCGCATCCAAGACCGGAGCACTTACAAGCTAGCAATATAAAAGATGTTACTCAGGCTCCACTCAGACGTTTTGATTTACCCAACCTACCCGTACCTTCAACACACCTTTTATCAAATGGACATTATACAGTTATGCTTACTTCAGCTGGTTCTGGGTATAGCCGCTGGAATGACCTTTCAATTACTCGCTGGCGTGAAGATGTTACCTGTGATATGTGGGGAAGTTATATTTTTTTATATGATACTGAAAGTAAAGATCTATGGTCTGCGGGATACCAGCCAACTGGTATTAAGCCCGATCACTATGAAGTAACTTTTGCTGAAGATAGAATAAGAATAGTTAGACAAGATGGTGACATCGTAACTGATTTAGAGATTATAGTATCTGCAGAAGACAATGCGGAAATTAGACGTGTTTCACTTAGAAACACAGGGATGAAAACCAAGGAAATAGAAATCACTTCTTATAGTGAAATTGTTTTAGCTTTTCAAGGTGCTGATGTAATGCATCCTGCTT
>JAHFBE010000035.1:1308-4480 GCA_023250205.1 Candidatus Melainabacteria bacterium
TTTTCAAATCTTTTTATACAAACAGAATATATACCAGAAATAACTGGCTTAATTGCAACAAGACGACCACGTTCTTCAAAAGAGACACCTATTTGGATGGCTCATGTTATAGCTGTTGCTGGAGATACAAATGCTGGTATTGAATATGAAACTGATAGAGCCAATTTTCTTGGACGTGGATATTCAATTAGAAGAGCTGTTTCAGTAGTAGAGGGGCAGCCTTTGTCTAATACGGTAGGTGCAGTACTTGATCCAATAGTAAGTTTACGTACCCGTGTTCATATTCCACCTGGCACTACAAAACATATTTCTTTTTCAACAATAGTTTCACATTCACGTGAAGAAATTATTGCTCTTGCAGATAAGTATCATGACCCTGCAACATTTGAACGTACTTCTACATTGGCATGGACACATGCACAAGTTCAGTTACATTATCTGGGAATTGACAGTATGGAAGCAAATTTCTTTCAACATCTTGCAAACCGTATTATTTATTCAAATCCTTCTATGCGACCTCCTAGTAAAATTCTTGAACAAAATTCTTTAAATGTTTCCGGGTTATGGACTCATCAGATTTCAGGTGATTATCCTATTCTTGTAGTTCATATAGATAATGCAGATGATCAGGCAGTCATTAAGCAACTTTTACGTGCATATGAGTACTGGCAAATGAAAAGACTTGCTGTTGATTTGGTTATTATTAATGAAAAAGCTACATCTTATATTCAAGATCTTCAGGTTCTTCTTGAAACTATGGTAAGAACCAGTGTTAAAATGCCTGGAAGTCATATGCAAGAAGGTGGCAGTATTTTTGTCTTGAGAGCTGACTTGCTTACTCAACAAGAAAAAGAACTTCTACAAACTGCAGCCAGATCAGTTATGTCTTGCAAAGAAGGAAGTCTTGCCGAGCAAATAATGCGTATGAAACGTAATGTTGATAAGCCTGTTTATCAACTAAAACGGCGAACCAATGCTCCTGTAAAAAAAGATTGGTCAGTAGCTCACCCAACACTTGAATTTTTTAATGGGCTTGGTGGTTTTGCTGACAACGGACATGAGTATGTAATAATTCTTGGAAAATCACAATATACACCAATGCCCTGGATTAATGTAATTGCTAATAGTGAAATAGGATTTTTGGTTTCTGAATCCGGCTCAGGTTATACATGGTCTTTAAATAGCAGAGAAAACCAAATTACTCCATGGTCGAATGATCCAGTATGTGATCCAAGCTCTGAAATATTTTATATCTGTGATGAAGAAACAGGTGAATTATGGACTCCAACGGCATTGCCAATTCGTTTTGATAATGCAACTTATATTGCACGACATGGTCAGGGTTATAGCAGCTTTGAACATTTTTCACATGGAATAGAAAGCAAACTCATCCAGTATGTTAGCTGGGACGATCCAATTAAAATTTCTCATCTTACTTTAGAAAATAAGTCCGAAAGGGTAAAAAATCTTTCAGTAACTTCGTATGTAGAGTGGGCTCTTGGTTCTTCACGCAGCAAAAATACCCCATTTATAATTACTGAAATTGATGAAGAAACCAATGCAATGTTCGCCCATAATCCTTGGAATACAGATTTTGGGAAAAGAATTGCATTTGCCGATTTTTGTAAAAAACAAAATTCCTGGACCGCTGATAGAACAGAATTTATAGGACGTAACGGAACACTAGAACAGCCGGCAGTTCTAGTGCATGGACGGGGACTTAGCGGCAATGTTGGTGCAGGACTTGATCCGTGTTGTGCACAGCAAGTAGTTATAGAAATTCCTCCTGGTGGAAAAGTAGAATTATTCTTTTTCCTTGGACAAGCAAACGATAGAGAAGCTGCCCGCAGACTAATTGAAAAATACCGATCAATTAATATTGATTCTGTCCTTAAAAATGTAAAAGAAAATTGGGATGGTATTCTTTGTAAAGTCCAAGTCAAGACCCCTGATCGTAAAGCTGATCTAATGTTAAATAGATGGCTTTTATATCAAACATTGGTTTGTCGCTATTGGGCACGTACAGCTTTTTATCAAGCTGGCGGTGCATATGGTTTCCGTGATCAACTCCAAGATGTAATGGCTCTTGTTCTTTCACAACCTTCTATTACAAGAGCACATATTTTAAATGCTGCAAGTCATCAATTCCCAGAAGGTGATGTCCAACACTGGTGGCATCCCCCTTTGAATAAAGGCGTACGAACAAAGTGCTCAGATGATAGCTTGTGGCTTCCTTATGTTGTTTACCGTTATTTAAAGGTAACGGGTGATTACAAAATACTTGATGAGGTTGTTCAATTTTTAGATGGACGAACACTTTTAACTGAAGAAGAAAGTGCTTATTACCAGCCACTACATTCTGAACAAAGTGCTACTCTTTTTGAACATTGTAAGAGAATACTGGACAGAAGTCTTAAAACAGGTGTACATGGATTACCACTAATTGGCAGTTGTGACTGGAATGACGGAATGAATCGGGTAGGGCATGGTGGCTTAGGTGAAAGTGTTTGGCTTGGGTGGTTTCTTTATGCAACACTAACACGGTTTGCTTCTGTAGCCAAAGAACAAAATGAAAATGACTGTGTAAGTAGATGGCTTAAACATTCTGATGATTTAAAAAATGCTCTTGAAAAAGAAGCCTGGGATGGTGCCTGGTACAGACGGGCATATTTTGATGATGGAACACCGCTAGGTTCTGCATCAAGTATTGAGTGCAGAATTGATTCAATTGCTCAATCATGGAGCGTTATTTCAAAAGCAGCTAATACTGATCGAGCTTTTAAAGCTATGGAATCTGTTGAAAAGTATTTAATTAGACCTGGTGATAATCTTATTCTTCTTTTTACTCCCCCTTTTAGCAAAACCCATCTTGATCCGGGTTACATAAAAGGCTATTTACCTGGTATTCGTGAAAACGGAAGCCAGTATACACACGCTGCAATCTGGAATGTAATTGCTTTTAGTATGTTAGGAAATGGAAACAAAGCTTATGAACTTTTTAGTATGCTAAATCCAATAAACCATGCAGGTACACGAGCTGGTGTGCATAGATATAAAGTTGAACCTTATGTTATAGCAGCAGATGTTTATTCTGAGCCCCCTCATGTAGGTAGGGGAGGGTGGACATGGTATACAGGCTCAGCTGGATGGATGTATCACGCAGGAATAGAAT
>JAHFBE010000035.1:4490-27165 GCA_023250205.1 Candidatus Melainabacteria bacterium
GGACTGCAAGTTGAAGGAAATGTTCTACATATTAATCCCTGTATTCCAAATTACTGGGGAAATTTTACAGTTAACTATCAATATAAAGCAACACGATATGAAATTGTTGTTGAAAATCCTAATTCAATTTCAAATGGTGTAAAAAAAATTGAGTTAGATGACAAGTCTATAATTCCAGTAGAAAATGGTATTCCATTAACTGATGATAAAAAAGTTCACCTGGTGAAAGTTATTCTTGGGTAAAAATTACAAATAATCAGGACACTTTCAAAACCATATTAGCGTGGTAAAAACTAGGCCTCCACGATTTATAATTAACTATAAAAAATCTTTATATTCCAGAACTAGCTCCTGTAAAAAAAAATCTAAGTTTTAAGCTCTTCAGCAAATACTGTTAAATATTCTTCAATATGTAGCATTGCCAGTTTGCTAAAACCCTTAACAAGAGAAGAATTATAATCCTTTTCTTTAAAGATAGGTCTTAGAATAATGTTACCGTTTTTTAAAATCCAGGCTCTAATATTTTTTCTTGGAAAATCTACACAACCAAGTTTTTTAGTACAATCATAAATGAACCTACTTTTTATACCATGAACTGTTGTTGAAGCACCAATCATTTCAATACCTTTAGCATTTTGTTTGATTGTGTAGTTGAGAGGGACTTTCTTACCACAGTCATTTATAAATAATGTTTTATGATATGGCAATAATAAGTGAATTAATTCATGGATATTAGCCCAATTGTAGTCTTTTATAATTTTTGAAACGACGATTAATAAGAACATAAAATTTATTCTCAGTTAACAATTATAGTATCTGAATGCTATGAAACAACTTTTAGTATGTTTTACTTTTTAATCTTTATCAACGTGATGTTAAAAAGTCATATGCTTTATGCCTTACCTCAGTTAAATTAGCAATTTCAAGGTGGTGCGTATTAGGGACATGCCATATTACATCACCAGTCCTTTCATCTTTGATCACTTTCAATTTATCTTCTTGATCTTTTATAAGCTTAATTGGGTAATTCCCTTGAAGTCTAACAATTGATTCAGTTATAGATAAATCATCTCTTCTTTGATAAACATGAAAATTTTTGTGTTGCAGTGAATCTTTAAATTCCGGTCTTGTTCGTAATGGCAAACCAAATCCTAATGAACCAAAAGAAATTGGATCAATCATAACTGTACGTATCACGGGAATAGATTGTCTCCAATCATTATCAGGTGCAAGTTGTGCTATGGTGCCACTTCCCCAGCTAAACCCACCAAGGCGAAGTTCCTTTGGTTTATATCTAGTTATAAAGTCCTGAATTATTTCCTTTGTTTGCTTAAATACAATTTTTGGTTCATATTCAGGTTTATGTTTTGGAGAGAGCATACTTCCAATTTCATCAGTAACAAGTCCTGTCCTAAATAACAAAACAATCCCTTTCTCCTCCTGTTTAAGTTTTTCATAGAAGTGCATAATACCAGAATAATCTGACGAGAAATCCAACTCTTCAGCATGTCCTAGAACTAAAATAAACAGTGGCTTACCATTTGGTTCTTTTGGTAAATATGCCCTGCAAATTTTCCCATTTAAGGTTTCATCTTTTTTATCAAATTCAAATTTTATAAGTTTCCTGTATTTATCAGCACATAAAAATTGAGGATTCCCTGCAAGTATTTTTTCACTATCTAAATTTCTTTTAATAACTGGTTGGTTAATGTTAAGTTCATTTGACTCATGACTTATTGGACCTACAGCAAGTGTAAGTCCAGCTAATATTGAATTACCAAGTAATCTTTTAACTAACATAATTTGGAGATTAAAATATGCTAGCACAAAAATTTATTTAGTTATAAGTAAGAGATTTCTTACTTATCTTTTAATTCTATTTATATGGTAAATTGAGCAACTATCTTATAAAGATCAAAATTTATAAGGTGGGAAACATCGTCCACTAGGTCTCCAAATTGCATTCTTGGCTTAGCTTTTTCAAATAAACCCTATTCAGGAATTATTCCTCCATCTGGGATTGATGGTATATTTTTTCTTTTTGCAATTTCACAAGCTGAAAACCTATCAATCCTATTTAAAGTTACAATTCTTGAATCGGGTAAAACAGCAAGTAAATTTAATTTATTTATATCTTTCTTAAGAACAAGAATTACACTTATGTCCTTATCAAGACTGTTTTTAAATGTTGTAAATAATTGATCATTATTTACTGAGTAAAAGGTTTGCAGTTTTGCTTTATTTAGTATGCCTGCGCTGTTAGCAGCAGCTTCAATTTTAGAATGGCTTTTTACACAGATCTGAAAAATGACATCTTCTTTTATTGAGCCAGTTGATGGAATTTCTCCTGCCCAAGTACCTGTAAAACCATTGCTAATTGGAAAGGCTTTATTTGTCTCACTTGAATCATTAGTTCTTAGAAGTGCTGTCATATGTGGACAGCTTCCATCTGGCAAATCAAATGCAATTGATTCGTCAGTTGCCAGACAAAAACACCCGGACATCCATCCAAGGAATGATTCTGTTTGTGGCGAAAAGCTTTGACAGATACCATTTGGGAAGACACAGCTCGAATCACAACCTGCAAAGGCTTGACAGTTTGTCCCAGTGTATCCACTGACACAAGTACAATAAGATGATTCACTTTTTCCTAAATAGCATGTGCCAGCATTACTACAATCTGCATCGCTAAAACATGCAAAATTTTGACAGTTGTTTAACTCAGAACAATTAGGCAATGCTAATGCAGTTAAATTATGGAAGTTAATAATTAAAAGTGCTGATATTATTGCTATTGGTTTTAGTATTTTTTTCATTTTAATCCCATTCTTAAGCTTATGTATATGACTTAAGTAAAGTTTAATTGTTGCAAGAGATAACCGTTTATTTTTACCCAGTAAGCAAAATATGATATTGCAGGATCTAGTGGGTAGCATCATAGAGTAACTAAGTCCGTATTAGCATAGCAAATCTAGTTTCCAAATCTCCAGAATTGCTTAAGTTTCACTAACTAAAGAAAATTTTCAATTTTGTAAAAATTTATTGTAATTAGCTTTGAGTTTTTTGTTTTTAGGTGTTTTAATAGGTTCATGTTTCCTAAAAAACTAATTTTTATAATTCTAATCTTTTCTACATTATTAGTAGGCTTTAATACAAAACTTTTTGCTACATCTAGCAATACAACCATAGAAATATATCAGGATTTAAGTAAACCTCTAACAAGCACTAACCCTAATTCCTTATCCATAGAAAACGACAAGGTAATTATTCTAGATAATGATCTAGAGAAAATAAAGCTTTTTGATTTAAGTGAATCAGATACAAATGTTTTTATTACGCTGATCAACAATGCAAGCAAATTACTTATCTATAAAAATGGTAAAAAAGTGAATGTTATAAGTTTAAAAAACATTGATATCAATTCATTAATAAATAATTTACAAACCTGTTATGAAAAAGAGGAGATTACATTTCTAAAAATATATAGTTATACTGTTTCACCAAAAAGAATTTTAAAGAACTATTTAGAACTTTCAGTGAATGATACAAATAAACACTTTAAAGAAAAAATAGTTTCTGACAGCAACCTTAAACTTTACTATAGTGCTTCAAACATTGATGGAATGAGTGGATTTGCCACTAGCTCTACAATGACTACTTCCTGGAAAGATCTAAGTGGAAATAACAATGGAACTCTTACAAATTTTGCATTAAATACTGCATCAGGCTGGGATGGAAATAACATTTATTCAAATCCTTCAAAACTAACATTTGATGGAGCAAATGATTATGTTCAACCAGCTGATTCTTCTCCTTTTAACTTTACTGCTATGACTCCTTTTACATTTGAGTTTTGGGTAAACTTAGCTACTCAGCCTAACACTAATGAGTTTGCATATATCTTTTCAAGGCAACCTGGCTACTTTCAGCCTGGATATGAAATGTACTTTTTTCTTAATCGCCTCTATGTACAGCTTAATGCTCTATCTGGTGGTTTATCTCGTCGCATTTCGCTTTTACAATCTCTTCCCCCTGTTGGCGTATGGACACATTTGACTGTTTCTTATGATGGCTCATCAAAAGCTTCAGGAGTTAAGATTTATTATAATGGGAGCTTGCAAAGTCCATTTGTAGCAGAGGATAAATTAAATAGCTCGGATAGTTTTAATAGTGGTTCTGTAAGGCTAGGAGCTACAGCGTTTGGTGTACGTTCCTTTAAAGGGTCTCTTGGAGATCTAAGAATTTATAATAAAGAACTTTCCAGCACAGAAGTTTTACAAAATTATCGCTCAGAACAATCAAAATATTTTGAAGCTCCTTCTATAGCAAGTTTTTCACCAGCTGATAGTTCTACTACAAATATTCAAACAGATTTAGTTATAACTTTTAATCAGATTATAAGTAAGGGCACCGGAAATATAAGAATTACAAGAGCAGGTAATGGTGAGGCCGTAGAAACAATAGCTGTAACATCTGACAGAGTAACAATTTCTAATAAGACAGCAACAATTAACCCAGTAAATAATTTAACGGCAGGCACTACATATACTATAGAAGTAGATGAAAATACATTTAAATACAATGGGGTAGGTTTTGCTGGTATTTCAGATCGCAATACATGGAATTTCTTAACTACAAATGATGGTACTCCACCAAGAATAACTATTTTTAGTCCGGAAAATGGTGCTCAGGATGTTCCTGTAGCAAGTGATTTAGTGATTAGCTTCAATGAAAATGTTTATCCTGGCACAGGGTCTATAAATATATTTAATGAAGATGACATGCTTGATCTTGTAGAAGTTATTAATGTGAATAGTACTCAAGTAACAGGTGCTGGAACAAACATGATAACCATAAATCCCGCAATGAATTTTTCCCCAGAAACCTTATATCTTATAGGTGTTGATTCATCTGCATTTCAAGATGGTACAGGAAATAATTATAATAGTAGTAGGGGTATAGATAAATGGGAGCTTCTGACTGTAGATACTACACCTATTAATGTAACTAGCTTTTCACCACTTGATGATTCTATGGATGTTTCTGCAGGTGCAAATCTTCAAATTAAATTCAATAAACCTGTAACAGTAAATACCGGAAATATTATTATAAAAAAATTGAGTAACAATTCTACAATTGAAACTATAAATATTACTGGTCCACTCGTAACAGGAAGCGGAACAGATACAATAACCATAAATCCATCTGTGGACTTTTCTGAAGCTACTACATACTATATAAATATCGCTGCTAACGCATTTAAGGATGCTGCTGGAAATTCTTATTCTGGAATTACTGACAATGTTACATGGAATTTTAAAACCGCTGATACGATTGCACCTGTTATAAATAGTTTATCTCCTAGTAATATGGCTACCAAGATAAATGTAAATTCTGATTTGGTAATAGTATTTAGTGAGCCTGTTTTAGCAAAAACAGGAAGTATAACTATAACAAAATTAACTGCTGAGGTTATTCCACCTGTAGAAACTATTAATATCACTGGTAATTTAGTAACAGGAAGCGGAAAAGACACTATAATCATAAACCCCTCTATGGATTTAGAAGAAAATGTAAGATATTTTATAAACATAGACTCTACAGCATTTACTGATTTAACGGGAAATGCATTCGCTGGAATATCGGACCGATCTACCTGGAATTTTACAACTGTTGATGTTACAGCACCTACTATAACTAACCTGTCTCCTGCTGATAATGCTACAGAAATAAACGTAAACTCAAATCTTGATATTACTTTCAACGAGGTTGTTTTCACCAAAAAGGGAAACATCAGCATATTTAAATTGGCAAATAATACTCTTATAGAATCAATCGATGTTACAAGTAATTTAGTGACTGGAAATGGAACAAATAGTATAACCATAAATCCTTCTATGGATTTAGTCGAAAATACTGACTACTTTATAACCATTGCTCAAGGTACATTTGCTGATTTTTATGAAAACTCTTTCAGCGGAATCTTAAACAATACCGTCTGGAATTTTAAGACTGTAACGCCACAAAATGTCACCAATGGAAATCAAAATGAAAACGGCGGTGGCATTGGAACTGGAAATAGTGGAATTGCTGATTGCTCATTTACTCAGTGCGGACAAATGTGTTGCATAAATGGATGCTGTCCTCAAAATCCAGAGACTTGTATTGATTTCTCAGATTGTTTTGCATCCTCCTCAAGTTAAGTAGCAGCTCATCTTCCAGTTCAAGTAGTGGACTATTTTTCAATTCTGATGGAAGCCTATCAGTTCCTACTGCATCACCCATTAATATTACAGGACCTAATGTAATAAGACTTCCAAAAAATAAAGCAGGGCTAACGGTTTCACACACTAAAGTTAAAAATGAAACAAAATGTTCAGTCATTCCATTGGGAGATATTAGAGTATCAGTAAAACCAAAGAATATATCTTTTACACCAATTAAAGAAAAAATAAATATCGAATTAAAAATAAGATCTAAAAACATTAGAAAAGCACGAAAAGCTCCAAAAGATAAAAGTGAAAGAAATGTTCAAGTAAAAGTTTTATGTGATGACGGCGAAAACACTATAGACATTAAGGTTCTGCCTAAGTCAAAAAAACCACTTTAGTTTATTGTTTTACCATAATATCAAAATTAGCCTTTGAGTCTTCGCCACATTTTACTGTTATATTTATGTCATCATTATTTTCAGAAGAAAGTTTTCCAATAACTACTTTTACTTCTTTAATTAGTTCTTGTGGAGATAAAAAGAATTTTCTTGGAAAAAATCTAACTGCAGTTAAGTTCTGATCACTTCTTAAAGAGCAACTTGTATTATTCTCCAGTCCTTCAACTGCTATTTTAATTGTGGTAGTTGTTGTTTTTTGTCCTTGTGGAATTTTTACAGAATTATCCCCAGAAATGGATATTTGTAGCGGCTGAAGTAATGCTCCTCCAGAAGATGATGAACTGGAAGATAAATCTCCTGATGATGAGCTTGAGGAAGATCCTCCGGAAGATGATGAACTTGAAGAAGAGCCCCCAGAAGAGGAGGATGAGCTTGAACTAGAAGAGCTCCCTGAAGACGATGATGAACTTGAAGGAGAACTGCCGGAAGAGGAGGATGAACTAGGGTTAGAAGAAGCCCCTGAAGATGATGAGCTAGAAGAATTACTAGATGAAGCTTCAACACAATCTGCAAATCCTAGGCAACTGCTTGGATTTGATGGACAGCATCCATTTATACAGCAAAGTGGACCACATTCTGTAAACATACAGAGTTCCGAAGGCTCTGTCCAAAAAAGATTATGATTATCTAGAGAAGCAATATAATCAGTTCTCCCACTTGCAAAAACTGAATAGGAAGCATTTAATTGACTGACCACTGCTGAAAAATTATTAGTTCCAGTTTCTGACAATTTATATGTGCTTTGAGAAAAAGTCTGTAACTGAGATGAAAACAGAATTAAAACTGTAAGAAATATTACAATAATTGGATTTAATTTCATAATTTTTAGTCTTATGAGTTTATACCCAGAACGAATATTTCAAAATCTGTTTTGTAAATAATTTTTGATTGTTATAGATAACTTAAAATATGCTTTCCCTTAGGGGAACCCATTTTTAACTGTTAACTAAAGAGGAACAGCACAACTACCACCAGCAGCAATAAATCTTTGAGCTTTTTCTAATTCTTCATCAGTATAATCTCTACCCTTAGGGATTATCTTTAATTTCTTACGTACTTCTTTCAAATCATCTGGAGTTAGGAAATGATCTATAAATTCATTTGGCGTAATATGCTCCATATCTATATACATCATAGTAGAAGCGTTTTGATTTCTACTGTTAACTTCTTTTATTATTGTGGTTATTTGATCGTCTGTTAAATTCTTGGGATCAGTGTCAAGCGCATAACAAACCCTACTAATTAATTCTCTCCAAACTTCACAACCATGAAAACATATATCTCTATTTAATGCTTGCCTTATCAAAGGATATTTTAATTTTAGTTTTTTAAATATAAATGGTGCTATATCTTTAGATGTTAACATCGCTTCCAGTAAAATAAGTTTTAATTCATCTCCGGAGAATTCTCTTTTCTTTCCTTTAGATTGCCCCATATCAGCATACGAAAAGTATTTAGAATCAATACCACTTGCTTTTTGTAGTTTTTTAAGGACTTCTAAATCAATACACTCATCAGAAGCAGCAAGAGTTGTATTTATTAAATCATCAACTGCTTTAATCTCTTCAGAAGTAAACTCATTCTCTAACTCTTTTACCTGCAAAATCATAGACTGCTCATTTCTATAGGTTGACTCTGCCAGAGTAAACCTTTGACTTCTGTTTTGTTGCATCAATGCTTGTTTATTAACTATATGAACATTCATGAAAAATACAATACCAAGCAGTTTTCAAAACTAACCTAAGCTTAATAAAGAATTAAACAATTTTTTGGGGTTAATCACTTCAATGAAAACCACCCTCAAAAACCCTATTAGCGTGGCGAACATTGTTAACACAATTCATACATAGTTGACTAAAAGACTTGTTATTAAGAACAATTGACATAGAAGGTTTTAAATTCCCAGATTTCATACACTTTATATATAGAAACAAAAGCCTAATATACTTGTGTCTTATATTAAAATACAATCTTACAAGAGAGAAATTATATGTCAAATGAAAAAACTGCAACTATGAATACAAGCAAAAAAACAAATAACATTCAACTTGTTAAAAATTATATAAATGGTAAATGGATAGATTCATTAGGAACTAATTCAGTTAATGTAATAAATCCTGCGAACAAAGAACTAATTGCAAAATGTCCTCTTGGGACCAAAGAAGATGTGAATAGTGCCATTGCTGCTGCAAAAGAAGCATATAAATCCTGGAGACAGACTCCTGTAATTGATCGGGTACAAATTTTATTTAAATTAAAAACACTTCTCGAAAAACACTCTGATGAGTTAGCTAAGCTTTGTACCACAGAAAACGGAAAAACTCTAATAGAATCAAGAGGAGATGTAAAACGTGGTATTCAAATGGTTGAGACAGCATGTGGAATGCCAACTCTTTTAATGGGGAAATCTCTTGAAGATATTGCATCTGGAATTGACTGCCATGCCATAAGAAGACCTCTTGGTGTATTTGCTGCTATTACTCCTTTTAACTTTCCTCCAATGGTTCCATTCTGGTTTTGGCCTTTTGCAGTAGCCAGTGGAAACACTTTTATTTTAAAACCAAGTGAAAGAGTTCCTCTTACACAAGTCAGAGTTTTTGAACTAATTGAAGAAGCCGGAATGCCAAAAGGAGTAATTAATCTTGTAAATGGCGGGAAAGAAGTAGTTAACTCACTTTGCTCGCATCCTGATATAGCAGGAGTATCTTTTGTCGGCTCTACTCCAGTAGCAAAATATGTTTACCAAACTGCCACATCACATGGAAAAAGAGTACAAGCTCTTGGTGGAGCTAAAAACTTTATGGTTGTCTTGCCAGATGCAAATATAGAGCTTTCAGTTAAAACAGTTTTTGAATCCTGTACAGGCTGTGCTGGTCAAAGATGTCTTGCCGGATCAGTTATTCTCTGCGTAGGAGATGTTTATTCAAAGTTTCAGGAAGAATTAATTAAAAAAGCAAAAGAAGCTGTTGTGGGAAATGGACTTGAACCTGCTACAAATATTGGTCCTATAATTTCAGAAGAAGCAAGAACCAGAGTTAAAGGACTTATACAATCTGCCGCTGATGAAGGTGCAAAAATATTACTTGACGGAAGACTGGGAGTAGAAAATTTAAGTGGTTATTTTTTAAAACCAACAGTAATAACTGAAGTGAAAAAAGATATGAGGATTGCAAAAGAAGAAGTTTTTGGTCCAGTAGTTTGTCTCTCTAAAGTAAAAACTTTTGATGAAGCCATAGAATGGTTAAACAGCTCAGAATATGGAAATACTGCTTCATTATTTACATCAAGCGGAGCTGCTGCAAGAAAATTTTCCTATGAAGTAGATCCAAGTATGATTGGAATAAATATTGGAGTGCCTGCACCAATGGCATTTTTCTCCTTTGGAGGAACAAAGGCTTCCTTCTTCGGTGACATTAAAGCTCACGGTCAGGCATCTGCAGATTTTTATACAGATACTAAAGTTACTATTGAACGATGGGTAAAAGACTCAAGTATATGGTAAGTAGGGGCAGATCAGTGTGTCTGCCAAAAGAGAAAAAGTTGCAGATCAGCGTATCTACCCAAATAAAAAAATGAAAAAAACATTACTAATCAAAAATGGAACTGTAATCACTGCTTCTGATAATTACAAAGCTGATATTTATATTGAAGATGAAAATGTTCATGCTATAGGAAAGAATTTAAATTTCAATGCTGATAAAACGATTGATGCAAATGGAATGTATGTATTCCCAGGAGGAATCGATCCTCATACACACATGGAACTTCCTTTTATGGGAACTTATGCAAGCGACTCTTTTGAATCAGGCACACTTGCAGGTCTTCATGGCGGTACTACTACTATTATCGACTTTGCAATTCAAACACAAGGAAAATCTTTAAGAGAAGCATTAGACTCCTGGCATAAAAAAGCTGATGGAAATGCTGTAAGCGACTATGCATTTCATATGGGAGTTACTGACTATAATAAGTACACTCAGAAAGAAATTAAAGATATTTGTGAGAACGATGGGATTTTTTCCTTCAAAGTATTTATGGCTTACAAAGGTGCATTAATGGTAGATGACAGACAGATTATCGGACTTATGAAAGAAGCCGGTAAATATGGTGGCATGGTTATTTCACATTGTGAAAATGGAGATATGATTGATGAACTTGTAAGTGAAGCAAAAGCAGAAGGCAATCTAACTCCCAGATATCACTACCTTACACGTCCTGAAATAGCAGAAACTGAAGCAACAGGAAGAATTATAGATATCGCTTATCAAGGTGGGCATCCTCTTTATATAGTTCATCTTACCTGTGAAGGAGCATTAAATCGTGTTCGTGAAGCTACAAAGCGAAACCAAAAAATAAGTGTTGAGACCTGTATTCAGTATCTTTTACTTGATGAGTCACTTTATGAAAGTCCTAGCTTTGAAGGCTCCAAATGGGTTATGAGTCCTCCCTTAAGAAAAGAAAAAGACAGAATTGCTCTTTGGAATGGAATCAATCAGGGACTTCTACATACTGTAGCAACTGATCACTGCCCGTTTTGTATGGATCAAAAAAAGATGGGAATAAATGATTTTTCAAAGATTCCAAATGGCATACCCGGCATAGAACATAGAATGGAATTATTGTTTTCAGAAGGTGTATTAAAAAATAAAATTTCACTAAATAAATTTGTAGAGCTTACTTCAACAAATGCTGCAAAAATCTTTGGTATGTTTCCTCAAAAAGGAACAATTGCTCCAGGCTCAGATGCAGACATTGTTATATTTGACCCAAATGTAAATCACACAATTTCTGCTAAAACACACCATCATAACTGTGATTATTCTGCATTTGAGGGTTGGAAAATAAACGGAAAATGCAAAACAATAATTTTAAGAGGAACCGTTGCAATAGAAAACGGTCAAGCACTTATAGAAAAAGGATTCGGAAGATATATTAAACGAAGTGCCTACAATAAAAAATATTTAACCAAGGAGGAAATTAATTCAAACTACTCACGTCATTGCGAGGAGGCACAAAATGCCGACGCGGCAATCTAAAAACGTGAAAAAGTTAGTGAGATTGCTTCGGGCTAAAACCCTCGCAATGACGTAAAACAATTAAGAAAGGATAACTCATGCCTGAAAAAAAACTCGTAAAAGTCGGATTAATTCAACTAGCTAATAAGCTAAATACTGATGCCTCATGTGAAGAACATAGAACTGCCATGATAAAGGCACATATTCCTTTTATAGAAGATGCCGCTAAAAAAAATGTTCAGATTCTTTGTTTTCAGGAAATATTTACAGGACCCTATTTCTGTCCTTCACAGGATACTAAATGGTATAACCTTTCAGAACCAATCCCAGATGGTCCTACCACAAAACTAATGATGGAATATGCAAAGAAATATAACATGGTAATTATCGTTCCTATTTATGAAGTTGAAATGACAGGAGTTTATTACAATACTGCAAGTGTTATTGACGCTGATGGAAAATACCTTGGAAAATACAGAAAAAATCATATTCCTCAAGTAAAAGGTTTTTGGGAAAAGTTTTTCTTTAAACCAGGAAACTTAGGTTACCCTGTTTTTAAAACCAAATATGCAAATGTAGGGGTTTACATTTGCTACGACAGACACTTTCCTGATGGAGCAAGATGTCTTGGGTTAAACGGGGCTGAGATTGTTTTTAATCCTTCAGCAACAGCAGCAGGACTTTCAGAATATATATGGAAAATTGAGCAACCAGCTCATGCTGTAGCAAATGGATATTTTGTTTGTGCAATTAATCGTGTTGGAAATGAAGCACCATGGAACATTGGAGAATTTTATGGTTCTTCTTATGTTGTAGGTCCAAAAGGAAATATTCTTGCTCAGGCATCAAGAGACAAAGACGAACTTTTAACCTGTGACATTGATTTAAATGAAATAAAAGAAGTAAGGGAGCTATGGCAATTTTACAGAGACAGAAGGCCAGAAACTTATAAAGAATTAGTAGAATTATAATAGTGGAATTAAAAATGGAATTAAAAGGTAAATCTAAATCCACAAGCAATGAAGTTTATGAGGTCAGAAAAAATCATTTTCTACCTACTGCTTTTTTGTACTATAAAACCCCACTCCAGCTTGTAAAAGGAAAAGGCTGTTATGTCTATGACGAAAAAGGAAATGAATATTTAGATGCAATCGGTGGTATAGTCTGCATTTCAGCAGGGCACAATCATCCAAGAATAAAAGAAGTTCTTATTGAAATGCTAAAAGATGATGAGATTCAACACACATCTACCATCTACATGAATCATCATGTTGCTGAACTTACAAAAAAAATAATAAGTGAAGCCCCAAAAGGATTTAATAAATGCTCATTTACAAACTCTGGCTCTGAAGCAAATGAACTTGCTTTTATGGCAGCACGCCATGCTACAGGCGAAACGATAGTTATAAATCTAAGACACGGTTATCACGGAGGAACATCAGGAACTCTTGCAAACTGTGGTCATAATACATGGCGCTTTAAAGCCCAACCAGTTGCTTCTGTTAGTTCAGCGTTAGAACCATATTGTTACCGCTGTCCATTTAATCAAAAACCTGACAGCTGTCATCTTGAATGTGCAAAAAATGTTGAAACCACTATACAAACATCTACTCATGGAAAAATTGCAGCATTTATTGCAGAGCCTGTAATGGGAGTTGGCGGTGTAATAAAACCACCAGATGAGTATTTTCATGAAGTCACTAAAATTGTTCACCGTTATGGAGGAAAATATATCAGTGATGAAGTTCAGACCGGTTCTGGAAGATGTGGAGAAACTTTATTTCTTACAAAAGAACTTAAAATAGATGCAGATATAATTACTACTGCAAAAGGCTTTGGCAATGGCGCTCCAATAGGCGCAGTGCTTATGAAAGATGACATTGCTGAATCTATGTCTGGAAAACTTTACTTTAATACATTTGCTGGTGATCCTTATCAAGCAAGACAAGCTCTTACTACAATAGAAATAATTGAAGAAGAAAAACTAATTCCAAATGCAAAAGAAATGGGGAATTATCTTTTAAATGGTTTAAAAGACTTGATGAAAAAACATGAGATTATCGGTGATGTTAGAGGACGTGGACTATTAATAGGGATTGAACTTGTAAAAGACAGAGAAACAAAAGAATACGCAAAAGAAGAAACTGCCGAGATGATGGAGCTTGCAAAAGAGCGCGGTCTGTTAATAGGCAAAGGTGGACTTTTTGGCAATATACTGAGAATCGCACCTCCTTTATCTATAAATAAAAAACAAGCAGAAAAAATACTTTCTATATTAGATGAATCCTTTTCAAATTTAAAGAATCAAGGTTAGTCGATTTTATGGAAAATTTTAATTCCTCTTTAATTAACAAAGATCTCGCTCCTGTTCCAAAAGAAAAACAAACATGGACAGCATGGAACTACATAACTCTATGGGTTGGAATGTGCATTTGTATTCCTTCTTATATGATTGCATCTTCTCTTATTGATGGTGGCATGAGCGTCTTACAGGCAGTATGTACAGTACTTTTAGGAAACACCATTGTTTTATTTCCAATGATTTTAAACGGACATGTAGGGGTGAAATATGGCATTCCATTTCCTATTTATGCACGCCTTAGCTTTGGAACAAGAGGAGCTAATATCCCTGCACTTTTAAGAGCTATTGTTGCCTGTGGGTGGTTTGGAATTCAGTGCTGGATCGGTGGATCAGCACTTATGACAATGTTATCTATCATTTGGCCTGGCGCTGTTAGTTTTCCATCAATACTTCCTGATCAATTTGGAGTTTCATTAATTCCTTTTCTTTGTTTTATTTTTTTCTGGAGCATTAATGTGTTTTTTATTTTTAAAGGAATAGAAGCTATTAAAGTTTTAGAAGGTTTTTGTGCTCCAATACTTCTAATTAGCGGATTAATATTATTAGCATGGGCTTTTACAAATGCACAGGGACTTGGAGCAATACTTCTTAGTCATTCCAGATTTGAAACACCAAAATCATTTTTTTCTTTTTTCTTTCCTGCACTAACTGGAATTATTGGTTATTGGGCTACTTTAAGTTTAAATATTCCTGACTTTACAAGATATGCAAAAGATCAAAAAGCTCAGATAGTTGGACAGGCTGTCGGATTACCCCTCACTATGACTTTTATTGCTTTTATTGGAGTCGCAGTAACTATGGCAACCTTTATAATCTACGGACAATACATCTGGAATCCAATAGTGCTTATCAGTAAATTTGAAAATAAAGTAATTGTTTTTATTTCCATGGGAATTATTTGTTTAGCCACTATAGCCATGAATGCTGCTGCAAACATAGTAGCCCCTGCAAATGATTTTTCTAATTTATATCCTTCTAAAATTGATTTTAAAAGAGGCGGTATAATTACAGCAATTATCGGAATTCTTATTATGCCCTGGAAGCTCATAGCAGATCCAAATGGATATATTTTTACCTGGCTAATTGGCTATTCAGCATTACTTGGACCAGTTACTGGAATTCTTCTTACTGATTATTTCTTTATAAAAAAGACAAAGGTTGATGTAGATGATCTTTATCGCATAAGTGGAAAATACTCTTATCAAAAAGGTTTTAATATTAAAGCATTAGTTGCACTGGCATGTGGAATACTACCAAACATTCCCGGATTTTTAATTCAAATCAACGCTTTAAATAAACATTTTTTTCCAATATTTGTAACTGATTTATATCACTATGCCTGGTTTATCGGTTTAGCACTTGCAAGTATCAGTTATTATGTCCTTATGACTAGTGAAAGAGAGGGAAATTATGCCTGACAATTCATGGCTTCCAATTCCAAAAGAAAACATTATTAAAGAAAGGTTTGCAAAAACAAAACCTATAATGACTCCTTCTGAAGCAGTTGTTGAGTCATCACGCTGTATTTTTTGTCATGATGCACCCTGCATCAATGCTTGCCCTACATCTATAGACATTCCAATGTTTATAAGACAAATCATGACAAAAAATACTACAGGTGCAGCAAAGACAATTTTTACTCAAAATATTTTAGGGAAGTCATGTGGTCAGGTATGCCCTACAAGTGTTTTATGTGAAGGTGCCTGTGTATATCATGATTTAAATGAAAAACCTATTGATATAGGAAGACTTCAGGCTTATGCTACAGAATCTGCTATAGACAAAAATATCAGATTCTTTGAAAAAGGAAAATCAACCGGTAAAAAAGTAGCAATAATCGGCGCTGGTCCTGCAGGAATTGCCTGTGCACATGAACTTACAGTCTTAGGACATGAAGTAACTATATTTGAAGCAAATAAAAAACCCGGTGGTTTAAATACCTATGGCGTAGCTCCTTATAAATTTTCAAATGAAGATGCCAGCAAAGAATTAAAATACATTTCAGAAATCGGTTTTAAAATAAAAACAAATTCTCCTGTGAAAGAAGTTAAAAAACTCGAAAAAGAATTTGATGCGATATTTATTGGGACTGGACTTGGAAGCTCAAGAAAGATCAACATTCCAGGAGAAAATCTAAAAGGTGTTTTTGGCGCTACTGAGTTTATTCATAATTTAAGAGCAAAAGAGTTAAAAGTAAGTGTAGGGAAAAATGTAATAGTTATTGGTGGCGGAAATACAGCCATTGACGCTGCTGTAGAATCTTCACTCTTAGGAGCTAATGTTACTATCATTTACAGACGTTCTGAAAAAGAACAAAGCGCTTATAATTTTGAAGTTGAACATGCAAAGAAACACAACGTAAAGTTTATGTATTTGACTTCACCTGTTGAAATTCTTGGAAAAGGAAATATTACAGGTGTAAAATGCATAAGAAACAAGTTAAAAAAATCTGAAATTATTCCACAAAAAGGTTCTGAATTTGTAGTATCTTGCGACATGCTTATTAAAGCAAGTGGGCAAAAAAAGATGGTTGAGTTTTTTAACTCTATTTCCAAGATCAAACTAGGCAATGGGAAAATCATTGTTAATAAAGACTTTCAGACTACAAATCCAAAATACTTTGCAGGTGGTGACTGTATTAATGGGGGAAAAGAAGTCGTTAATGCCGTTGCTAATGGAAGAGATGCAGCACATGGAATAGATAAGTTTTTAATAAAAAATAAGAGGAAATAAAATGGCAAATTTAGAAACAAATTTTGCAGGAATAAAATCACCAAATCCATTCTGGCTTGCATCTGCTCCTCCTACAAATACTGGTTACCAGATTATGAATGCTTTTCGAGCTGGCTGGGGTGGAGCAGTATGGAAAACTCTTGGAACACCAATAGTAAATGTATCAAGCAGATATAGTGCGGTTTCATATAAAAACAATAAACTAATGGGATTAAATAATATTGAGCTTATAACTGACAGATCACTTGAAGTGAATTTGAAGGAGATTAAAGAAGTAAAAGAGAAGTTTCCAAAAAATGCACTTATAATCTCTATGATGTTTGAGACAAAAGAAGAATGGCATGATTGCATTATAAGATGCGAAGATCTTGGCGTTGATGGTTTTGAATTAAATTACGGTTGTCCACATGGGATGTGTGAAAGAGGAATGGGGTCTGCTGTTGGACAAAATCCTGAGGTATGTGAACGGATTACTTCATGGGTAACCGAAAAAGCTACAAAACCTGTAATAGTTAAACTTACTCCAAATGTGACTGATATAAGCAAACCAGCACTTGCAGCACAGCGTGGGGGAGCAAACGCAGTTTCATTAATAAACACAATTAACTCAGTTACAGGAATAAATCTAACCACCATGGAACCCAATCCTACAGTAGCAGGACAATCATCTCACGGAGGATACTGTGGACCAGCAGTAAAACCAATAGCATTAAACATGTTAGCTGAACTCACAAATAATCCTAATTTCAAATTACCAATTTCAGGAATAGGTGGAATTGAAACTTGGCAGGATGCTACAGAATTTTTTCTCATGGGGGCAACTTCAGTTCAGGTTTGTACAGCTGTAATGCATTATGGATTTAGAATAGTAACTGATTTAATTTCCGGAGTAAGCAACTATTTAGATTTAAATAATATGAAACATGTTACAGATTTAAAAGGAATTGCAGCAAAGAAACTTAGAAAATGGGAAGAGTTAGATTTAAACTACAAAGTCATTGCTCACATTGATCCTGAAAAATGCATTTCTTGCCAGCTTTGTTATATAGCTTGTGAAGATGGGGCACATCAGTCAATTGCTCTTCTTCCTGATTCAAGAATTCCTATTATAAAAGAAGATACTTGTGTAGGCTGTAATCTATGCAGCTTAGTATGCCCTGTTGAAAGTTGCATAAGCATGGTAGAAGTTAAGACCAAAAAGAAAAAACTAGTCTGGGCTAATCACCCGGCAAATCCCGCTCACATTTAACCAATGAACTAAGAAATATTAGCGTGACAAACATCATTCTTCTCTAACTCATAAAATAATAGAAGAGAGCTTAATAGAATCTTAACTGAAGCATTATAAATTTAAATATATGAATATTTCATCTATAAGCAATGGTTCTTGTTACCGGCGTGATCCCTATCTATTACATCATATGGCTATAATCTCACTGATTGCTTATTTTCGTAGCCTAGGGAACGAAAAGGCTACAGAAAGACTGGAAAAAATGCTTAGAGCAGAGGCCGCTAATAGATCTGGCAGTGGTGGATCTTGTGGTTCTTAACTAAGAACCTTATTCGAGTTTCAGGATAATTTTTATTCTTCGGGATCTACTTCATCACTATCTGTATTTTCATCTTCTTTACGAGCTTCCTGCCAACCATTTAATTCTCCGTCTGACACATTTTCAGCTCCATCAATGTCCTCATCCTCGTCAAACAAGTCATCTGAATCATCAGAATCTTCTTTAACGCTTGGGGTATCAGTTGCCTTATCTTTAGTTCGACTAACATTCTTATAACCTTTAGATTCTGCAAAAGCAGAATTATCCAATACTAATCCAAGAAATATGAGAGAAAAGATTAGATTTATTATAAAAAAATTTTTCATGTTTTTTATTGCCTTTTATCTCTATAAATACCATATTTTGTATACCACTATAAAAGACCTTCTAATCTTTAGTCCACAATAATCACTTACAAACCCCTATTAATTATCCTTATTCTCAAAAAATTTAGGATAACCTTTAACACAAGCTTAAAAATAATTAGTCAGTAAATATTTTAATTTTCACTCTATAAATTCTTTTAATATCAAATAAATCTGTTAAAATTATCTTCATTGCAATGAAAGATCTATCTCTAATTGATAATCAAGGCTTAAGTTTTAAATCTAACTATTCTCACATCATCATTCGTAAAATTAACGACACTATTGCTATGTCATTCATTCGGGATTCAGGAGAAGAAGTAATAGAAACAATTTTTGATCCTAAGGAACCCTATAAATTACTAGCTACTTGTTCTAAATACATGTTCTTGAGTTACTTATTTTGTCCAAAACAAGAGAGAGTTTTATTAGTTGGTCTAGGTGGCGGAGCTATGACTAGATTTCTAAGACATTATGACCCAAACGTACATATTGATGTAGTTGAAATTGATCCTGTTGTAATCAAACTTGCTTATGAATATTTTGGAGTTAAGGATGACAGTAAATTAAATATTATACAAAAAGATGGTTATCTATATCTAAAAGACACGGAGCTACAATACGATGCTATTTATATGGATGCATTTTTAAAACCTACAAAAGAAACAGATATTACTGGTGCTCCTAATAGATTACACACCCGTAAATTTTATAAAACACTTATGAAGAAAATTAAACCTAATGGGCTTATAATATTTAACCTGAATGATCACCCAGGAATTGAAGATGCTTTAAAAGTTATTTATCGGACATTTCCAAAGGTTCATACATATAGAGTAGACAATTTTTCAAATTCAGTAAATGTTATTGCTATAGCATCTTTATCAAAGAAACAAGAAGAACTTTCCACGCTTACTACTCGAGCTAAAGAGTTAGAGGATCGTTTCGATATTAATTTTAGCGATATGCTTAAATCTGAAATTAATAGAAATTAACTAAATAGAGAAAATTATAAAACATGGTTACAGCCCTAAAGCAAAACAATATTTCAACTTCTTTAAGCTCAGACATTAATTTACTTGGAAATATTTTAGGTGAAGTCCTCATAGAACAAGCCGGGGAAAAGATTTTCAATCTGGAAGAAAATCTTAGGGATCTTTCCAAGCAATTAAGAAATCATTATTCATTAAACACAAAAGGTAAACTTGAAAAAATCATTAGAGAACTTGATTTAAAGGAATCAAAAGAGTTACTCAGAGCTTTTACAATTTATTTTCACCTTGTCAATGAAGCAGAGAAAAAAGAAATTGTAAAAGTTAACAGAATTAGAGAAATAAAATCACATGAAAAGGAAAATCAACATCCAAGATCAGAATCAATTGCAGAAGCAATTTATTTGTTACATAAAAATCATGTAACCGGAGAAAAAGTTCAGGAAATAATTAATTCACTTCAAATTCAGCCTGTAATAACTGCCCATCCCACAGAATCAAAAAGACGAACTGTTTTAGATAAATTAAACCGAGTTTACCAGCTAATTGCAGAATTAGGAAATGGTAATTTATTACCTCAAGAATATGAAAAAATAAAAAGAGAAATTAAATCTCACATTACTACTCTCTGGCAGACTGATGAAATCAGAATTACAGATCTCACAGTACTAAATGAAGTTGAAAATGCACTTTACTTTTTCAACCAAACTATATTTGACTTGATCCCCATAGTCTATGACGATTTAAGAACTGCATTAAAGAAATACTACCCTAAACATAAATTTAATGTTCCAGTTTTTTTAAGATATGCTTCCTGGGTAGGAGGAGACAGAGATGGAAATCCAAATGTAACACCTCAGGTTACAAAGGAAGCCATAAAATACTCTTCAATACAAATTTTAAATAAATACATTGATTCAATTAAAACAATCAGAAAAGAATTAAGCCAATCAGTACACTGGACTCATTTAGATAAAACATTCCTTCAATCTCTTAAAGAAGATGAAAAAAGAATTGCAATCCCCGATGAATTAAAAGAAAGATACAAAATTGAGCCTTTTAGAAAAAAATTATGGTTTGTAGAGGATAAGCTTCGACACACCCTAGAAACCATAAATAGTAATGATTTTAAAAACAATAATGTTCGATATAAAACTCACAAAGAGTTTATTAACGATCTTATATTAATTAAAGCTAGCCTTCTGAAAATCACAAAAAATGAATATTGTTCTTTAGAAAATTTAATTTTACAAGTACAAACTTTTGGTTTTTATTTTGCGGAATTGGATATAAGACAGCATAGTAAAGAACATGCTAAAGCCATAAATGAGATTTTAAAAGAGCTACCAAAGCCTTATTTAAGCCTGAATGAAGAAGAAAGAAGCAATCTACTTACAACCAAAATATTATCAGGCAAATTGTTTCTAAAGAAAAAAAGCAATTATTCACAATCTACTCAAAATATTCTAGATACCTTTTATATGATTAAACACATCCATGATAATTTTGGAGCAGATTGTATACACTCTTATGTAATCAGTTTTACACATGGAGTTAGCAATTTGCTTGAAGTCCTCTTCTTAGCAAAAGAAACTGGTTTATTAACAATCACAAAAGTAAAGAACAATATTGCATTTAAATTAAATTTAAATATAGTTCCACTATTTGAAACATCACAGGATTTAGAAAACGCTGAACAATTACTTCAGAAATTATTTAATAATAAAGCTTATAAGCCTCAATTAAAATCCAGGAATAGATTTCAGGAAATAATGCTTGGTTATTCTGACAGTAATAAAGATGGAGGATATTTAGCAGCACACTGGGAGTTATATAAAGCTCAAGATCAAATTTCAAAAATTTGTAAGAAAAATAATGTTACCTGGAGATTTTTCCATGGTCGGGGGGGGAGCATTGGACGAGGCGGTGGCAGGGCAAGTCAGGCAATTAAAGCACAACCACACTTTAGCGTTTCAGGAAAGTTTAGATATACGGAGCAAGGAGAGGTTGTTTCCTTACGATATTCTCAGCTTCCTCTTGCTCACAGACACATTGAATGTATAGTTCATGCTGTTATTACTTCAAGCTCTACAAAAACTCAAGTCCTAACAGAGAAAAAAATTAAAAATCCATGGTTTTACATACTGGATGAATTAACAGATTCTTCTATGAAAGCCTATAGAAGTTTAATTTATGAAAACAAGGATTTTTGGGATTTTTATATAGGTTCTACTCCTATAAACTATATTGGAAAATTAAAAATAGGATCTCGACCTGCAAGCAGAACAGGACTTAACGAACTTGAGGATTTAAGAGCAATTCCATGGGTATTAAGCTGGACTCAAACAAGAATAATGTTACCCAGCTGGTATGGAATTGGATTTGCTCTAAAGAAATATATTAAAAATGATAAAACACTAAAACAGATTCAAGAAATGTATTTAAAGTGGCCATTTTTTAGAACCTTAATCGATAATGCACAGATGGGACTTGCAAAAGCTGACATGCATACTGCTGATCAATACTTTAAATTAAGTAACCAGACTGAAAGCAGAAAAGAGATTCAAAAGCTAATTAAAAATGAATATTGTAGAACTGTTAGTGAAATTATGAAAGTAACTAAACAAAAGAACTTGCTTGATTATTCACCAATCATACAAAAATCAATAAAACTACGTAATCCTTATACAGATCCACTAAATTATATCCAGGCAGAATTATTAAGTAACAATAAAAAAAGAAATAATGAAGAAAAAGACAATGCTATTTTATTAAGTATTAATGGAATTGCTGCTGCAATGCAGGAGACAGGTTAATAGTTAAGTTTCTTTCTCCACTCTATCTCTGAATCTCATAAGATTTTTAGCTATAAGCTCATGAAAATGCCGTATCCCTGTCTCACGTTTCATATTTGGACCAGGATCACATATTCCACTCTCAAGCCCACTTTGCATACCTAAACATAAATCCTCATCTTCAAGCTGAACA
>JAHFBE010000072.1 GCA_023250205.1 Candidatus Melainabacteria bacterium
CTTTTTAATAATTTGGTGTAAAAGA
The DNA here is from genome assembly GCA_023250205.1 of Candidatus Melainabacteria bacterium. Taxonomy (GTDB): domain Bacteria; phylum Cyanobacteriota; class Vampirovibrionia; order 2-02-FULL-35-15; family 2-02-FULL-35-15; genus 2-02-FULL-35-15. Next base: position 26 of record JAHFBE010000072.1, read on the forward strand.
TTTATTAATTAAATTTAAATATCCTTAGGGTGGTACCATTCGATAGTTTAATAGAATTTAACCAATCAGGAGAAAATCTGGTTTTACATAGGATTTCTCAAGGAAAAATACAATGACAGAAAGAAAAGTAATTGAGCAAGATATACCGCAAGAAGAGGTAGCAGAACTTAGTGATGAGACCAGGGTTGCACTTGCACTTTATTTAAAAGTTTATTCTGAAGGAAAGGTAACCCCACAAGGAGTACTTGTTCCTGAATTAAATATTCACAAACTTGCACAAAGAGCAGAAGTACCAAATAGAGTAGTAAGCAAAACATTTGAAAGATTACGCGGAAAAGGCTTTCTAAGCAATCTAAATTCCGGACACCTTATTGTTAAGAACCTAGAAGAATTTCAACAATGGTTAATTAGCCAGGGTGCTTCAATAGAGACCTAGTTTTCATCCTTTGGTCTGTCTCGTAATTCGCAAATTCCTATTTGTGAACCTGTAATTTCAGGACCACCAGATTCTGTTACACATACAAAATATTTACCCTCAGGTGCATCAGTCTGGCAACAGGTAACTGCATTGGCTCCACCTTGACATACCCCGCCTTCTTGAGCACAGCAAAAACCGCTCTGAAATGGAAGTATGGCCAGAACCATTGAAAGGGGCAAAAAGGCTAATAATTTAATCATTAATTTTTTCATTTTAAAAGTCTTAGAAGTCCCGTAATCAGGGCTTCATGATTTATATACCCATAAAACCCAATAAATAAGGCCTTTAGGGCACATATCCATTAAATAAGGTAGGAATTGATTGCAATCAATCCCTAACCAATAACCAGAGTTTAACGACATTCTATTTTTGCTTATACCATTTGTGAAAATTAAACTGACAAAACCAGCTTGCGCTCCACATTGTTCCCTTCAGCCCCGGAGGGCCATTAACTAGGCGTTAACGGTTCCCGTCGGGGCATTCAGGGAATCAATGCTACGCCGCTGGTTTTAAGTTGGCTGGATATTTATTACGTTTGGTATTACTTGCTCTTTTGCAAGTTAGCAGATAAGATTTACTTGGCCCTTACTTCCTGCTTATAATTTTTCGTCGTTTTTATAATCGCGCTCCAGCCTCAGGGCAGGTTAAAACCTGCCCCTACAGGCTTTCGCGCTTCCAGAGATTTCCGGTCTACATAACTTAATGACGTTCCGGTTTGTCGCTTTGGACAAACCTCCACTTGCTTTTTCACAAGTCAGTAAGATAACATTGATATTGCCCTTACTTCCTGCTTATAATTTTTTGTCCTACAAGCATAAAGTTATGGGAGTCCGGTATTTCTGATAGAGAAGTATATCGGTGTGTTGTAAGGGTTTGATTAATCAAACCCCTCCAGTAACCGAAAACGGATACTGTCAGGCGAGGACACCCACCTGGTTTTTACCGGGCAAAGAATATTCGGGAAGTGAGGGTCTTTTTTATTTCAATTAATTACTAGTACTGGTGGTTTAGATTCTCGTGGTGCTTGTGGTGAGTGTAGTTTAATACTAGCTTGTGGTAACAGTACTGTTCCGCTTGCAAATGATACTGATTCAAAATCTTTTGATTTAAGAACTTTCCCGATTTGAGTTGTAAGACAATTTGTACTACCGTCTTTGTTTTGACTAAACTCAGCTATGGAAAATTTATAAGGTTTTGAAAGGGAGTCACTGTCTTGGTTACATAAACGTATTCTTCTTCCTAATATTGAGTTTATAGCAGCTAGTTCATCACTAGATAAAGATTTTGATCTGTTATCTTCGTCCTTTTGTTTAAACACATTAAGAACAACTCCAGGCAATCCTTTTTTTCCATCTCTTACAAAATCAACAACTAAAGTATAGGGCCCAGAAGTAACTCTTTCAATATTGTAAACACGAGCATTACTAACATGTTCAGTAACCTTAGGTTCAAGTAGTTCATTAATATTAATAGGTTGACTTAGATTGTTCGGACTTTTTCTATCTTCCATCATAATACGTATAAGTGCAACTTCTGGAGGCTCTCGAAAGCTCACTATGCTTGGGTGTTTTTCAAATGCACCAGCTATTGCTGCATTAATTTCAGGTAGCTTTCTTTCAAGCTCAGTAAATAAGGCTTCAATATCAGGATGACTTGTTCTTGGTCTAGGCTGTATTTCATCCATAACTTGTCTTTGAGTTCTAGAAGTTCTTAGTACTGTAGGTAATACAATAGGTGCTGCTGCTGTCATATTAAATATCCTTCCATTACTTTAAGCTTAAACGATTAAAGTCATAAACTTCAACCTTAATCCTAAAGAAAAAATAAAGATATAGATTAAATTTTTCTAATGTTTGCATTAAAAGATGAATTTAACTAGTATAAGTTACACAATATGTTATTTGAAAGCCTTTTTATTTCTCTTTCGGCAATTCAACAAGCTGATTATTTTTCGAACAAACAATAGATAAATCAAAAATCCTGCCATCTGTTGGCTTTCTATTACTAAGACCTCTTCTTAAATGCGTCAGGTTTTCCATTTCAGTTTTACAGTCAGACAAATAAAATTGAATTGTTGCTCTTTTTGGAACTTTTCCTGCTCCTTCTTCTATTTTTAATTCTACTTCATCAGAAATACACCCTGTTGAATGATCATACAGAGCTAATTTATAACTATCTAAAGCACTGATTTGCTGACCATTTAAATCACTTTTACAATCACTATTTCCAATAATTATTTCAATTCCCCTATCAGAATCTCTTTTTTCTGTACCTTTTCTGCGCAAAGCATCTATTTGTATATAAAAAGGTTCAATACTTTTATCATCCATAAAAGACGTGTCAACTCCATTAGAAATTCTTATTGGATCATCACCATTACTTATATTTATAAAAGCTGCATTGATTCTATCACTTGCTTCTTCCCATTTTGAATTCAGCTCACCAAATAATTTTCTTGCTGCAGTAGCTGGGTCTTGTGGTAGAGCTACACCAACTGGAGTAGTAGTTCTTACCACTATGTCTTGTTCTCTAATTATTGTCATATTTATCCCCTTGAATTAACTCAAGGATAGACTACCAAAAACAAAATAACAATATTAAATCTAAAGGAAAGATAAAGATTTAGGCAGTGACAGTTTCGTTAAATGCATTACTTATTGTCTTTTTATAATCCCCGCTCAAAATCCCTTTTTCAGTAATGATACCGGTAATGTACTTAGCTGGCGTTACATCAAAAGCTGGATTTCTAACTTTCACACCAGGTGCACAAATTGTCTTGCCATTTATGTTTGTAACTTCTTCGGGATTTCTTTCTTCAATAGGAATATCATCTCCAGATGAAATTGAAAGATCAAATGTTGAAAGCGGTGCTGCTATATAAAAAGGAATGTTATGTTCACGGGCTAAAATAGCAAGCTGATAAGTCCCGATTTTATTTGCAGTATCTCCATTACTAGCAATTCTGTCAGCTCCAGCTATGACTAAATCTATTTCACCTTTTTGCATTAAATATCCGCATGCTGTATCTGAAATAAGGGTACAATCAATTCCATTTTCAACACATTCAAATGTTGTAAGCCTTGCTCCCTGCTGGCGAGGACGGGTTTCACTTGCAAAGACTTTGATTTTTAATCCTTTTTGATGTGCTGTCAAAATCACTCCAAATGCAGTTCCTATACCACCTGTAGCAAGTGAGCCTGTATTGCAGATGGTGAGAACACGAATGTCATTGCGAGAGTCTGAAAGACCCGAAGCAATCTCACGACCTTGACTACGTTGGCTTAGTTGTGAGATTGCTTCGTCAGGGCTAAAGCCCTTCCTCGCAATGACACCTAGACCATTTTCTCCGATTTTTTGACAGCGCTCTGCATCGTCTTCATGGATCCAGATAGCACGTTTTGTGACAATGCTCTCCACGTCATTGCAAGGAGGCTCTTCTAGAGCCGACGAAGCAATCTCATAACGTTTGGAGATTGCTTCGTCGCTTTGCTCCTCGCAATGACGTAAATCACTTAATATCAAATCCACTGCCCATTTTAAATTGATTGCTGTTGGACGGGATTGTTTTATTTCATTTGCAATTTGAGGCAATTCATGAATTGCCTTTACATCCCTTGCCGCCAGCGCCATTCCATATGCTGCTGTAATTCCAATTAATGGTGCACCACGCACTACCATGTTTTTAATGGCATCTATGATTTCTTTATACGTTGTAAGCTCTAAATATTTTTTTTCATAAGGCAAAAGTCTTTGGTCTAGAACCAACAATTTGCTATCTTGCCAGATGAGGGGTTGGACTTTGGATTTAATTGGTTTCATAATATTCTTTCATCAATGATATCAAACGTTAGAAAGGCATGATTTATCGTACCTCTACGTTAATTCCCGATATACCAATGAAGAAACCTCACGAATTGCCTTCTGCCCTTGCAAACTATTAAAAGGCCTTCTCACAATAATTGAAATGCCTATTCTTTTTCCCCATGGCAGATAAATAATTCCAGCATCCCCAATGCATATTCCTATTGTCCCTGTCTTATGTGCGAATTTTGTATACCTGCCAAGACCTTTTTTAATCAATGATTTATTTTTCACTGAAAGTAGTGTACTTTTAAATATTTTTCTTGTTTCAGCTTTTAACAGATTTCCTTCTAGAGACTTTTCTAAAATTGTCACTAAATCATTGGGCGATGTCTTATTTAAACCCTTAAAATCACCAAGAAAGTTGACCAGTTTTGTATTTTTTAAACCAAGCCTTGAAACCTTTTCATTTGTTTTACTAATGCCACCCAAAAGATCAATTACCATATTAGTTGCAGTATTGTCACTAATTGTCAGCATAAGTCTAAATACTTCTTTTAGCTTTATCTTCGTGCCTACTTTTCTTGTTCTTAAATAACCTGCACCAGCTGCATAGTGATAGCGCTTTAAAACAAGAACCTTGTTCCATGAAATTAAACCTTTATCAATTTCCTGAAGCAGAGCTATAGCAACAGGTATTTTTATCAAACTTGCTGCCGGGAAAGATGCATTGCCATTTATATTTATTGAATCATTAAGCCAGCTTGGCTTTATATATACGCCGCATAAAAGATTTGGATATTGTCTGATTTTGGATTTGATCCCATAAGAAACATGGTTCACCACGTCTCTACTCGTGGAAATAGCAAAAGCATGATTAAATAAGAAAGGTGATGGTAGGAAAAATAATAAAAAAATTATGACAAACGTTTGTTTTGATTTTGATGGTCCGCTCATAGATGTTACAGATAGATATTATCGTGCATATTTAGAAAGTTTGGGTGGACTTAATATAAATAAAGAACAAATTTTAAGCAAAGAGATTTTTTGGAAATTAAAACAAAAACGTATAACAGACCTGGAAATTGGCATACTAAGCGGATTAAATATAAGTGATGCAAAAAACTCACAAGAAGCCAGAAAAGGGCTGACCTTTAAACAAGAATACCTTGAATCTGACAAATTATTTGATGATGTATATAAAACACTTGAATATTTAGATTCTAAGGAAATAAATTATTTTATAGTTACCCTCAGGAAGAAAAAGCAGCTATATCATGCCATAAAGCAATTTAAATTAAATAAGTACTTTGAAACTGAAAATTTATTTGGGCTACCTGATGTTGGAATTATTCAAAATGATATACAGGAAAAACATATAATGCTTGTAAATGCAATTAATAAGCTTGGTCTGGATCCAAAAGACACCTGGTTAATTGGAGATTCGGACACGGATATTCATGCAGGAAGGCTTGCAAAATATGGAAAAATAATTGCTATTTCTCGGGGGGTTAGAAGTAAAGAACAACTTGAGATTTTAAAGCCTGATCTTATAATCCATTCCTTAAATGAATTACAAGGAATGTTGTAGAACGTGACGGAGCATAGCTGTCAGGTTAACGATAAGAAAAATAGCTTGTGAATCAATCATAGCACGTCATTGCGAGGAGTCCGCCTGTGGCGGACGACGAAGCAATTTAACATAAAGTGTCATTGCGAGCGAAGCGAAGCAATCTCAC
>JAHFBE010000073.1 GCA_023250205.1 Candidatus Melainabacteria bacterium
GGATTTGATGCAGGATCTGGAGATCTGAGTTCTACACGAGTAGAGCTACCTCTTTTATCCGGAACTCTACAAAGAGCAGATCTGTTTCCTGGTGACCATGCAATATAAACAGGAGCTTCATAGCCAGGGACCAATCTTTTATAACTATTCACAAGTGGATTTGTAATTGCACAAATTCCACGAATATGTTTTAGAAGTCCACCAATATACCACTTCATTTCTTTACTTAATTTATCTGAAGTAGCAGAATCAAAGAAAATGTTTTTTCCATCCTTTGAAAGAGATTGGTTACAGTGCATACCTGAACCATTTTGACCAAAGATTGGTTTTGGCATAAACGTAGCATGCATATTATGTTTTGCAGCTACTGCTTTTGTAACCCATCTAAACGTAGCAATGTTATCAGCTGCACTAAGAGCATCTTCATATTTGAAATCAATTTCATGCTGACCTATTGCAACTTCATGGTGAGAAGCTTCAATTTCAAAACCCATTTCTTCTAGAGTATAAATAATTTCTCTTCTTACTGATTGACCAATATCAAGTGGCTCAACATCAAAATATGCAGCAACATCACTTGGATCAATCGTTGGGTTACCATTTGCATCCTTATTAAATAAAAAGAATTCACACTCCGGTCCAACGTTCATAGTATATCCAAGCTCTTTTTCAACCCTAGCTAAAACTCTTTTTAAATTATTTCTTGGACATCCAGGAAAAGGCATACCATCAGGATCATAGATATCACATACTAATCTTGCAACACGGCCTTCCGATGGTCTCCATGGAAGGATTCTAAATGTACTTTTATCTGGATAAAAGTAAAGATCTGATTTTTCAATTCTCTGGAAACCCTTTACAGAACTGCCATCAAGCATTAGTTCATTATCAAGAGCTTTTTGTAGCTGTTCTACCGGAATAGCAAGATTTTTTACTATTCCAAAAATATCAATAAATTGCATTCTGACAAACTTAACATCGTTTTCTTTTGCAAGTTTTAATATTTCTTCATTTGAAGGATTCTTAGATGTATTCATTCTTTTATGTGCCATGGTTGTACTCATTTATATCTCCTTATCGGGCCTTTTATGTTCTACATAACAATATTCTATAAATTGCTGCTGTCATAGGAGCTTCTTTTTTATTAAATAACAGACTCTTCTATTATTTACACCTTTATATATTAATTGTTTTTCATAAACTCAGTCAATGATTAGCGTATCGCGTTTAATAGATGTAAACTTGTGGAAGAAATGAATCAGAATAATTTACATTATTTATTTCGTTCTTACATGTATCGGGGAAAAGGAATTGATCGAGGAAAGCAATGTTCAAGATTAGAACCCCTAATTTAAATGATTTAAAAAAACTTTCTGAGCTATTTTGTGATAATTTTGACTTTACCCAAATAAATAGAATCCCTATTAAAAGACTAAGTTGTCTATTACAAGGCTTAATACCCTGTAATTTTCGTTCATTACCCAGTATTCATATTGCTGTAGAAGAGAATAATCTCCTTGGATATGTAGTTTTAAGATGTCTTTCTAAACCAAATAACTCATGGCAAATTGATGAAGTACATGTTCTAGATGAACTAAGGAATGAAGGTGTTGGTGAGGAGTTATTAAGATATGTCCTTTCAGTTTATGGAGGATATGGTGTAGAACATTTTCTGGCTGAGATCGGTTCAGAAAATACACCAGCATTATCTCTTTTTCATCAATGCGGTTTTAGAAGATATGCAAAAGTTTACTTTTACGAAAAAGAGATAGATTCAAAATCAATTGAAGAGTTTCAAGAAAAGCCTTTATTAGGAAAGGATTTTACCTTAAGAGTTCAAACAAATAATGATCTGCCTGAACTTGAAAAACTTGAAGTATCTTCAGTTCCACCAGATTTACGATCTGCCTTAGGAAAGTCCAAAGAATATTTCAAAGAAAAAAAGGATTCTATTGTTCTAATTGACAGATCAAGGAATTTAATAATTGGGTGGGCCAATATTCAAAAACAAGCAGAAGAAAGCTATTTGATAGAACTTCTTGCAAGTCCTGGATGGACACACTTATATGAACAATTTTTAAATACGATTATTTGTGATTATATTCCTATACAAAATAAAGTTAAAGTAACAGTAAAAGCAGTAGATTACCTTACAGAGCTTGCCGAAATATTAAAAAAACCAGGGTTTTTACCTGTCAAAGTAAGAGAACTTCTTGTTAGAACAATCTGGCAAAAAATCAAAGAGAGAAATTTACAAAAAGCAAAACTTGGTAATCCATCTATTGCACCTACTTAGAGCTAGCTATAAGCTCTTTTATAAGGGTCTGTTTGAGGATTCACATCATTGCGAGGGCTTTAGCTCGAAGCAATCTCAAAACGTGAAAAAGTAAGGAGATTGCTTCGTCACTACGTTCCTCGCAATGACATATTATCCTCGAGTTTCTTACAGCTCTTTTATAATACTTAATATGAGTTTTATTTATCCTGAAGCTTTATGTCTTTTATTATTAGTGCCACTTTATATACTATTTCACTTTTACTTTGAGAGAAAACGGAATAAAGATCTTATTCCGTTTGGAAATCTAGAAATACTTACAAAATCAATTTCAAAATCAAAGAAACTTGATCTTCTAAAACACTCTCCTCTAATCTTAAAATCATTAGTTCTTGCTTTATTGATCTTAGCTATAAGCAGACCAATGAGTACAATATATGTCCCTATGAGAGACACAAAAATACTTCTTCTTATGGATGTTTCAATTAGTATGGAAGCAACAGATATTGAACCTGACAGAATAACATCAGCAAAAGAAGCAGCAAAGAAATTTGTACATGAATTACCAAAAAGTATTCAACTTGGATTTGGCTCATTTAGTGGCACAGTAAAAATGCTGGTAAATCCAAGCCTTGATAAATTAAAGATATTAAGCATCTTAGATAAGCTAAATGTGAAAAAACTGGAACCTGGAACAGCTATAGGGGATGCCATATTGGGTGGTATAGAAGTACTTGCTCTTGACAGCAACAAGCAATCAAAAAACAATTTAGATAAAGTAATTATTTTAATAACTGATGGAGAAGCAAACATAGGAACAGATCCTATCTTTGCTGCTGCACAGGCAAGAGTAAACAATATAACAATCCACTCAATTGGGATTGGAAACCCCTCGGGAACAATCATTCGAGGAGGAATATTAACAAGGCTTGATGAATTTACTCTTAGAGAAATTACCTCTTTGACAGGTGGATTATACTTTAATGCACAAAATTACCAGGATATGAACAAAATCTATAACAAGATTAAGAAAACAATTAAACTGATTCCTCAAAAGACTGAGGTAACTTTTATCCCTGCAATTACTGCATTATTAGTTCTAGGCATATATCAAATACTCAGATGGAGCAAATTTAGGTTTATATAAATAACTTAATGCATTGTTAACTGTTTATTAAGATTAAATTTATTTAATGTGGGGGAATCATATTAAAACTCTCTTCTGATAAGCTTTTTATCTATAAGAGTCTTATGATAGACAGCATACAACAATTTATTCCTATAAAAACAACAAGGTCTTCTAATATAGATCATGATGGCATTTCATTTTCAATAGGTAACAAAATTCAAGAGACTCAAGAACATATTTTCCATGAAGGAAGTTTAGAAAATGGACACAAACCTATAATCATCAAAGTCTATAAAGAACCAGAAGATGGTGTAACCGAAGATGATGTACTTTGTGAATATAAAAGTGAGCTTGAAGCCATTCAAGTTTTAGATAATTTAAATCTTGGTCCTGAATTTATAGGTGAAACTAATGTTAATAATCGCCCAGCATTACTAACAAGCAATGGTTATAAAAAATTATCAGACTTGCCTCATGAAGAAGTATTGAGATTGTTTACAGGTGAAAGTCTTAGACTTATAAAAGAATCTATTTCATCTAAAGCTCAAAAGCTAACCTCTTCTGGCTATTCAATTCCAAGTTTTGAGCTTGCTATTACAAATAATACCAATCCACCTGAAATCATTTTCATTAACCCCTTGAAATTAAAACAATTAAAAGAAGAAGATAAAATTAAAGAGACAAAAAGAATAATAGAAACCGGAATAGATAAGATAGAGAACGCTTTAAGAAGCGCAAATACTAACAACTGCTCTTCTTCAAGAAGCAACAATTTTCTTTTATTAAGCAGTTCACCATTTGGACTAACAACCTTTCAAACACATACAAGTCCTACCAAAACAAGATTTGAAGATAAGTATATTGGAAAGGTTGAACTTATAGAAAGAATAAATCATGGTAACAGTTCAGAAGTGTTTCATGGTGATATTGTCTTATCAAATGGAACGGTACAACCTGTAGCTGTAAAGATTCTACATGACAAATATATATCACAACATTTTGGATGGGAATATTGTTTGTCTGGTTTTGAGCAAGAAGAAAGAAATGCAAGAATCCTAGAAGAACACACCAATGGTGCAAAAGTTTATGGCTTTGTTAATGCTGGCGGTAATCCTGGATTAGCATTCGAGCTTATTCATGGAAAACATTCAAAAGAGCTTTCAGAAAATGATTTAAAAGATCTTGTAACTGAAAATACTATAAGAAGTGCTGAGAGGTGTTTACAAGAACTTGCATCACAAGGCTATAGACTAGATGATATCCAGTTCTTTATTGTGGACAAAGATAGCGAGACAAGAAAAAAGGGAGATTTCATACTGACCGATCCAGGACAATTAACATTTATATCAAACCCCTCTGAATCATTTAACTTTATGTGGAATAGTGTAAGAGGTATTCTTAAGATCACTGCTCAATAAAGAAACTTTTAAATATTTTATTAATAATGCTGCAATATTCACTTTCAACATTTTCCACACTTGCCCCTTTAGGACCCTTCTTACACCACGCAATTAATTTTTCAATCTTTTCTTTTTCACCCTGAGCCAACACTTCTACCTGACCAGTAGATAGGTTTTTAACCCAGCCTGTTAATCCTAGCTCCTGAGCAACTTCCTGGCATGATACCCTGTAACATACCCCTTGAACTTTGCCGGATATTAAAAGGTAAACCTGATACATAAAATCATTTTATGCTTTTCCTACTTCTTGCTTCTTATTTCCTGTTTCATTTTTCAAGCCCCAGCTTTCTTCAAATTCATTTATCAGTCCATCTACTATTGCATTCCAGTCGCCTTTTGTTTCATTAAAGATTTTTCTTTGTCTTTTACTGCTTGTACCACGCTCAAATATTTTCTTTACATTCTGTAAATCACTTTCACATTTATATTCTTTTGCAACAGATCCTAATTCAGCCAAAAGCCTTTCCACCGATTGTCTTACAGGAACAGTATCTCCAAGTTTATTAATAATTAGTTTTGCATCAATTCCATACCTGGCTGCGCGCCATTTATTTTCACGAACCAAGAATGATGGTAAATGTCCGATTTCTTCTCCAGACCTATATTTCTTTGCAAGAAATGCAACCAATGTTTGAATCAATGAAGCTATTCCTAAGACATCCTCCATTAAAGGCATTGCATCACAAATTCTTACCTCTATGGTCCCAAATTCAGGATGAGGTCTAATATCCCACCAAATTTCACGAATAGATTCTATTGTTCCTGCTTTTTTTAAGACATAAACAAGTTCACAAAATTCTTCCCAATTGTTTAGTTTGAAGGGAAGTCCTGTAGTAGGCAGCGTTTCAAGAATCTTTACTCTATATGATTCCATTCCGGAATCTCTCTTTACCCAAAATGGTGAACTAGTTGAAAGAGCAAGTAGATGAGGAAGATAATCCATTAGACCAGTTTTTACTGCAATTGCTTCATCTCCATTACGGACTCCTACATGTACATGTAATCCAAAAATCAACATTCTCTTTACAGGCATTTGAATTTTATTTGCAATTTCCTGATATCTTGCAAGCGGGGATATAGTCTGACGAGCCCAATTACTGATT
>JAHFBE010000036.1 GCA_023250205.1 Candidatus Melainabacteria bacterium
CTTACTACAAAGAAATACTGTTATTCAGCAAGTTCTTGGTATTCCAAATCCTGTTGGATTCCAACCTACTCAACCACAAAGAACTCAACTAACTTCATTCCTTCAACAAGGTAATGATCAAGCATTTGATGCTTATAGGAGAGCTATGGTTGCAGAACCCGGACAAGCTCGTGCAACAGTTCTAACTGAATTATCTACCATAATGGAAAGAAATATTTTAATCCAGCAAGCTCTTGGCACTCAAAATCCTGTTGGATTTAGACCTACCGCACAACACAGATTGGCATTAAATAGTTTCAATGAACAAAATCAACAAATGATAGCTGAAGCAAACAGGCGTTTAGCAATAGCAGCACCTGGAAGCCAAGCTTTTGTAACTACACAAGCTACTCTAGCTACTTTAGTACAAAGAGGTGCACTAATCCAACAAGCTCTTGGACCAAATCCATAAAGGATACTTTTGTTATTCCCAGCCGAATTGAAATCTGGTAATTTATTACTGCTTTTATCAGCCTGGATTCTCCAGTCAAGCTGGAGAATGACATCACTTTGCGGGGAATAAAAACTAAGAAACGGTTAACTGTCAAGAGCTTTTGGAGAATAATTTTTAAATTTAATCTAATCCAAGCTATCAAAAATTTGCTGTTATGTACTTTTTATGTTTATTACAACATAGGGTGGATTTTATTTTGCTATAAATCCGGGATGAGGAAACATGGATCAACGAGCTCTCATTGAAGAAGATAAAAAGTATAAGAATATAAACCTTTCGACAAACAATAAAACATCAAGCATAAATAATGAGCTTAAGATTGTAAGTTCTATTAAAAGAATAGCTGGAAAGAAAGATGAAGTTAATAAAATATTTGATGATGTTCAGAAAGCCTCTTCAAAAGAATTACATGAAAAACTAGAAATTGCTCATGAAGAATTAATTAATCTTTATTACGATATGGAATTGTCTATTTTATCCCAAGGAAATATTTCGTTAATTATGGGTGAAAAAATGCACATGCTAAAAGCAATTATCTGCCTTTGTAAGATTCAGCTTTGCTTACCGGGACTCAATACCGTATCATTTCCAACTTCCTTTACAGAAGAATATTCACAGCTTCTTGAACGAACTGATAAAGCCATTGAATCTGTACAAGGAAGAATTGACAGGCTGAAAATTATTGAAGGTACTGATTCACTAAAAAGTGTTTTAGAAAAGAATTTACTTACTTTAAATATGCTTAGAATGCATTATATAACTGCACTTGGATTACCAGAAATGAATTGACATTCAAAGAACTGCTACAATGTCAAATGATATGAAAAAATCAGCATTAATAACTGGTGGAGCAAAACGCATAGGACGAGCAATTGCTATATATCTTGCAGAAAATGGCTATGATATTGCTCTACACTATAATACTTCTGAAAAAGAAGCACAATCTGCAAAAAAAGAGATTATTTCTCTTGGCAGAAAATGTAACTTATATAAGCTGAACTTGCACAACAATAGAGATTTAACATCATTCATTAAAAAAGTAAAAATGTCTTTTCCCGGCTTATCTATCCTGATTAACAACGCTTCAATTTTTGAAGAGGGGAGGTTTCTTGAGACTGATTTATCTTTATTAAACAAACACTTCAACATAAATTTTAAAGCTCCTTTTTTACTCTCACAAGGATTTGCAAGATACTGTAAAAAAGGACAGATTATAAACCTTCTTGATACAAATATAAAACGTACTAAGACAAAATATCTTGCATATAATTTAAGTAAAAAACTTCTCTTTGAATTTACAAAGATGGCGGCTTTAGAACTTGCTCCGAATATTAGAGTAAATGCTATAGCACCAGGTCCAATCCTCCCACCTCCCGGTAAAGACATAAAATATCTTCAAGAAAAAGGCGGAGTTGTCCCTCTTCAAAGAAATGGAGAAATAAAGAATATAATTCAAGGAGTAAATTTTCTAATTGAAAATGACTATGTTACAGGTCAGTGTATATTTATAGATGGTGGAAAGCACTTACTGCAAAACCAATAACTATGTTAATAAAAATTAAGAACTTAAAAGTACAAACTCTTATAGGCATCAATGACTGGGAGAGAGAAGAAAAGCAGGATGTAATTATTAATGCTGAAATTGAATTTGATGGAAGTAGGATTTGTGTTACTGATGACATTAATGACACCGCAAACTACAGAACAATTACAAAAAGAATTATTTCTACAGTAGAGGCTTCAAGTTTCTTTTCACTTGAAAAGCTCGCTTACACAATTCTACAAACAATTTTGGAAGATAAGAAAGTATTAAAAGCAAAGGTAGAAGTAGATAAGCCTTATGCTCTTAGATTTGCGGACTCAGTTTCTGTCCAGTGTGAATCTGATCAAAAACACTAATCATTTCAATTGCTGCAAGCGCGGCTTCAGAACCTTTATTTCCCCTGCTACCGCCAACTCTATCCATTGCCTGACCAACATTTTCACAGGTTAATATTCCAAAAATAACAGGCATTTCACTTTCCACACCAAGTCTGCATAGCTCATTACTTACTGCGGTACATATATGATCATAGTGAGATGTTTCCCCACGAATTACACATCCAAGACAAATCACTGCATCATATTTATCTGAATATATAAGACTTCCTGCAACAGTAGGTATTTCAAAGGTACCCGGAACTTTTATAATATCTATTTGATTTTGTTTAATCCCATTATTAACTAATGTTTGTAAACATCCATCTAAAAGCTTTTCTGTTACAAATTCATTAAATCTGCTTACAACAATTGCAAGCTTATTTTTTATTTCAACCTTAGATTTTCCTTCAATTATATTTTGCATTTTTGTAATTACTATTTTTCCACTTCTTATAAAGTTGAAATAAAAGATAAAGTAACATTAGCCCACCTCATCATTCTTTTTCAAATTTGTTAGATCAATTACATGTCCAAGTTTTTCATTTTTTGTTTTCAAATACTTATGATTGTGTTCGGTACATATTTCAATTGGTTCTCTGCCAGTTACCTTTAAACCATAGCCTTCAATTCCAACAATTTTTCTTGGGTTGTTTGTCATTAGCTTTATAGTAGTCAGACCCAAATCAGTTAATATCTGTGCCCCTATACCGTATTCTCGTAAATCTGCTTTAAATCCTAAGATTTCATTTGCTTCAACCGTATCAAAGCCTTTATCCTGAAGTTCATAAGCTTTAATTTTATTTGTTAGACCTATACCTCTACCTTCCTGCTTTAGATAAACAACAGCACCAAGTCCTTCATTTGCAATTTTTTCCAGAGCCCAGTGAAGTTGGGAATTACAATCACATCTCAAACTTTGAAAGACATCACCCGTTAAACATTCACTATGAACACGTACAAGAACATCTTCTTTCCCTGAAATCTCACCACAGACAATTGCAATATGCTCTTTATTATTTAAAGTATCTCTGTAAGCATAAATTTGAAATTCTCTATTATATTTCTTTGCTATTTCGCTTGGAAGTTTTGCTTTTGCTTCTCTAACTACAAATCTCTCTTTTTTTAATCTATAAGATATTAACTGCGCTACTGAAATAAATTTTAAATTATGTTTTTTTGCAAAACGAACGAGATCCGGTCTTCTTGCCATTGTGCCATCATCATTTAATATTTCACAAATAACACCAGCACTTTTAAATCCTGCAAGCCTTGCTAAATCTACCGAGGCTTCAGTCTGACCAACCCTTTTTAAAACCCCTCCACGCTTTGCACGTAATGGAAATACATGCCCTGGTCTCACTAAATCACTAGGCTTTGCATTTTCACTGAGTGCAACCTGAATTGTTTTTGCTCTTTCATGTGCTGATATTCCAGTAGTAATTCCAAATTTCTTATCAGCATCAATACTTACAGTAAATGCTGTGCCAAAATTGCTTGAATTATTTTGGACCATATCAAAAAGCTCTAACTTATCAGCAATATCTTCCTCTAAAGCAAGGCAAATAAGACCTCTGCCATCCTTTGCCATAAAATTAATTATTTCCGGAGTAACCATTTCTGCCGCACAAACAAGATCTCCTTCATTTTCCCGATCTTCATCATCTGCAACAATGATTACCTCACCATTTTTAATAGCTTCAATGGCTTCTTCAACAGTGCTAAATATTTGCTCTTTGAGATTCCTTTTTATGTTTTCTGTTTGCATAAGATTAACTATTCACGTCATTGCGAGGAGGTACTTTAGCACCGACGTGGCAATCTCCTAACGTTTTTGAGATTGCTTCGTCGCTTTGCTCCTCGCAATGACGCTTTCCGTTTTTTTCCTGAATATTAATTATCATGTTCTTACATTACAGTTTAAATTTTCTAAATAGTTAACGAGATAACGGCTTATTAAATCTATCTCTAAGTTTACAAGATCACCAATTTTTATCAAGCCAAGATTTGTATTGTCTCTAGTAAATGGAATTAAAGTAAAGTCACATTTGCCATTTTTTGACTCAATTACAGTTAAGCTTACGCCATTTACAGAAATTGAACCCTTAGATGCAATATATTTTTCATATTCCGGTGGATAGGAAATTACTATTATCTTATTCTCTCCTGATTCAGATATTTCACTAACTTTTCCAACTGTATCAACATGGCCTGAAACTAGGTGACCATCAATACCTTCACCAAGTTTCAACGATGGCTCCAGGTTAACCTTTGAATCTATTTTCAGATCTGAAAGATTTGTTTTTTTTAAGGTTTCATCAGTTGCCTGAATTTTAAAAGTCTTTGTCATTGCGAGGAGGGTTTTGCCTGACGAAGCAATCTCACTTTTGTCATCACGTTTGTGAGATTGCTTCGTTTCACTCGCAATGACAGGAAAGCATTCTATAACAGTCTGGCAACAACCATTAACTGATACACTGCTACCAATCTTAAGATCCTTTATTAAACATTCTGAAGAAATAGTTAGCTCAAGAATTCCATTCTTGGATTCAAGATTTTTTACTGTCCCTATTTCTTGTACAATGCCTGAGAACATTGGTATGATTCTACCAAATCCACGTTACTGGGGTCTGTAAAAGATTCGAGGATGTCATTCTGAGCCCATTCGCTTTGCTCAGGGTAAACTCCAGCGAAGAATCTCACAAAACTGCTATCAACTAATGAGATTCTTCATTTCATTCAGAATGACAAGCGACTTTATCCTCGAAAAGTTTACACACCCACGTCATTGCGAGGAGACACGAAGTGTCGACGCGGCAATCTCATTTTGCAATACTGTTTATGAAGCAGCCTTACAAGCGGTATCTTAGTGTGAGATTGCTTCGTCAGGACTTTGTCCTTCCTCGCAATGACGCATATAGAAAGCATTTACAGTACTTTTTTGTGTTCCTAAACCTGACAGCTATGGGGCTAAAGCCCTCGCAATGACACCTTATTACGGATTTAAAGGATTAAATCCTCTGTAAATAGAATTTAAAATTCCGTTTGTATATTTACCGCCACCAGTATAGAAATTACAAACAATTACTCTTTCAAATTTTTTATACGTACTCATAAACTCTATAGCCTTTTCTTCTTGGGTTAATTCTTTTTCAGCGAATAAACTACTGCTGTCGTTAAATTCAAGATTAGTTACTGGGGGTTTAATTTTCTCAGTGCTTTTTTCTGGAAATGGAATATTCTCTTTGCTGTAAGCATAAGAGGCCACTGGAGTGTTTCTGTTTTTTAATAGCGTTGCCATATTGTTAAAATTATTTTGGGTTTAGAACAAATCCAAAAATCTAGGGGTAATATTACAGCTATTAGTTAAAACCAAGTTAAGCTGTTAAGGGGTATCCCTTAAATGCTTAAAAACAAGCTATTCTTACTCAGTTATAATCAAATCCATCTTTATATCCCATTCATCTATAGGTAAACTCTCTACCAAGCATCTCTTTGGACAGCATCCAATTTTATAGCTTTTTGGGTTTAATTTTAAAAACTGATCATAAAAGCCCTTACCAAACCCTAGCCTGTTTCCTTTTTTATCAAAACAGAGTCCAGGCACAAAAATTACATCAAGGTTAATCTTTTTGTTCACTTGATCATAATAATCATCATTTATTATTTCAGGCTCTAAAATATCAAATTTACCCTTAAATAATTTTGTTCTTCCATGAGTATATGGAACAGCCTTAATAACCATACCGTAATAAGTTTGTGCAACCAATGGTAAAAACCACTTTTTTCTTGAACCCATAAACAACACATCTAAGCTAATTTCAATAGGGCTAGAAAGATATGACATAACATTAGAAGAAGATTTGTAAATATCCAGTTTTTTTATCTTATCTTGGATTTGCTTGCTGGTTTTTTTTAAATCAATGGAACGTCTCGCTTCTTTAGCCCATTTGCGTAGTTTTTCTTTTTCACTTTTGTTATCCATCGTTTCCTTATCCTTCACAAGATTGTATCCTTACCTTATACTATCGTAGAGATATATTAAACGAAATCTTCATAATTACAAAATAACTTCAAGGAGATAAAAATGTCAAATGCAAGTACTGTTACGTTAGAAAAACCATCAAAGCATAATAATCCAAGCTCTGGCTCATATAAACTTATATATTCAATTGTCTTTGGATGCTTTCTGCTTTCTGGAGTAAGCGGATTAATCTATGAAGTTGTTTGGACTCGAATGCTCACTTATGTATTTGGTGGAACAACCCTAGCTGTAAGTACTGTTTTAACCGCCTTTCTTGGTGGACTTGCTCTTGGAAGTTATCTTGGTGGAAAATTTATAGACCGTTTTAAAAAGCCCCTACTAGCATATGGTGTATTAGAGCTTGCTATAGGTGCTTATGGATTGCTTGTACCGATCATATTCAGTGAACACTTCTTATCACCAATCTGGCAATCAGTTGTACAAATGTTTGAAAGTATGCAGTTTGTTTCCTACCTTGTAAGATTTTTAATCTCCGTTGTATTGCTTGGTATTCCTACTGTTTTAATGGGAGCAACTCTTCCTGTGCTAAGCCGTTACTTAACAAATGTGAGATCAGATATTACTTCATTTAACGTTGGTGCTCTTTATACAATAAACACAGTTGGAGCTATTATCGGGACATTTCTTTCTGGTTTTATATTTTTACCAACCGTAGGTGTAAGCACAACTGTTTATATTGCAGCAGGTTTAAATTTGGTCCTTGCATCAGCTGTTATTTTCCTTGCTTTTGCAAACAAAACTGTTCAGGCAGATACTCCAAATTATGACTCCAGTGAAAAGACCGGTGATCTTGAAGTCTTAATAAGTAAGTCTCAGGATGACATTCCGGTTAAACTTATCAAACTTTCGATGCTTGCTTTTGCAGTAAGTGGTTTTGTTGCACTTACTTTTGAAGTTCTCTGGACAAGAACTTTAACTCTAGTTTTCGGTTCATCAACCTATGCATTTTCTACCATGCTTGTAACCTTTCTAACAGGGCTTGCTGTTGGAACAGGAATCATGACCAAAATGCAGGAAAAAATTGAAAGACCTGTGTTCTGGACAGGTGCCATATTGTGCGCCATTGCAGCAAGCGGTTTTGCAACTGCCTGTATGTTTAATGAATTGCCTTGGATGTTTTTATCTCAAGCTCAAAAATTACCCGATGATGCTGGAACAAGCTGGTTTTTACTTACAATGAATAGATTTATCATCTCAAGCGCTGTAATGCTTCCTCCAACAATTTTGTCAGGAATGATTTTTCCACTTGTAATTAGAATTTATGCTGCCAGACCTGATCATATTGGTGAGTCAGTAGGAAAGCTTTATTCTCTAAACACACTTGGTTGTATTATTGGCTCTTTTACATGCGGATTTATTTTTGTACCATTATTTGGAGTCTTAGGAAGTGGTATTCAAACTACAACAAAACTCACTATTTTAGTTGCCCTCGCTATGGGTCTTTATCTTATTTACAATGACATTATTAACAATGATTCTCTCTCTGAAAAGCAGGTAAAGATTTCAACCTCATGGATTTATATTGGTATTGCCGCAGGTTTAGTTGCAAACCTCATTGTTATGCCCAGATGGGATAAGTCACTTATGACTACCGGTGTAGCAATATACCATTCTCTTTCATACAAGAATCTAACAAGAGAGCAGTTCTTTAATGCATTTAAGTTTGACAACTCAAGAGAAAAAATCAAATTCTATAAAGAAGGTTTAACTACAGTGGTAACTATTACTGCTGATGAAAGCGGAAACACTACGTTGCTTAAAAACAATGGAAAAGTAGATGCAGGAGTTCCAACTGATGGAGATGGACCTTCTCAAGCAGATATGGTTACACAAATTTTACTTGGACAATTACCTTTGCTTTTACATAAAGGTGAACCAGAAAAAGCACTCGTAGTTGGTCTTGGGAGCGGCTGTACCACTGGTTCAGTAGTACGCTATCCTACTATTAAAAGTGTAAAAGTTTGCGAAATCGAAAAGGCAGTTATCGATGGTGACAAATTCTTTGAGCCACCTACAGAGAAGAGTCCACTTGGTGGGAATGGTTCACCTCTTAACACAAGCAGAAATCCACTTGCTGAAAGAGTGAAAGCTATCCATACCGATGGAAGAAATTATTTATTAACCACCAAAGAAAAATTTGACATTATTATTTCTCAACCTGCTGACCCATGGGTAAATGGTGCATCACAATTATTTACAAAGGAATTCTGGACGCTTGGAGCAAAACACTTAAACGAAAATGGTTTATTCTGTGAATGGATCCAGCTTTATTCAATTACTCCGGAATACCTTGGAGTTCTTGTAAATAGCTTTAAAGAAGCTTTTGGAAAATATGAAAATGGTAAAAAAGTAAGTGACGGATATGTCTATCTGTTCCGTCCAGGACTTGCTGGAGAGATTTTATTAATTGGATCAAATGACCCTATTGATATTGATGTTAAACAAATAGAGGAAAGAATTAAAACAAGCTTTACTGCAACGGGAAGGACTGCTCCTGCTCTTGAAGTAAAGACTCTTGATGATCTTTCAAGAATAGCAATTCATGATTCAATAGACATAATCTCTCAGCTACTATTGGGAACTGATCAGGTAACAAAGTTTGCAGAAAGACAAACTGAACAAGTACCAAGATTAAAGTCTCTCCCATTAAACAAGAGAATAAATACTGACGACAATGTAATTATTGAATTTGAAGCTCCTAAAAAGCTTCACTTATTCTATGCACCAATTGCCGATAATTTAAATTCTATTGCCTCAGGTACAGACGGAAACATTGAAAAGTATCTTATAAACTTTGGAGAAACAAAACAAGAACAAGCTAGTTTCTTAGCTAGATTAGCTTTTGCCAATGTGAAAAAGGCTACTAATTTTGATCCTTCAAGAGTTTTAGAAGATCCAAATCTAAAAGTTGCTGAATACCTCTCAAAGCGAGCTATTGAGTTAAACCCATCTCCGGAATCATATGTATCTGCTTACTTAATTAGCTTAAAGAAAGGTAGCACCTCTGAAGCAGAAAGCTATTTACAAAAAGCAAAATCTGCTTCTGCAACCTCAGCTTATGACTATCTTGCTCTAGGTCAATTAAGAGCAACAGATGAAAATGTAGACGGTGCAATCAGTGCATTTAGAACAGCCACCCAACTAAACCCAAAGAATGATTCTGCTTGGGCAAAATTAGGTGAAGCTATATTTGCAAAAGCTCAGAAAAGTAATGATAAAGCTACTTTCAATGAAGCTGCTTCTTCCTTTAAAAAAGCAAGAGAAATATTTCCTTATAACGTAGAAGCTTGGGCAGGGGAAGGAAATGTATACTTTAGTTTTGCTAGCCGTTTTAAAGAATTTGAATATATTCCTCTTGCTGAAGAAGCTTATTTAAATGCATTTAAAGCAAATCTAAGTTATTGGCCTGCAAGATTAAACTATGCAAAAATTCTTTATGGACAAGGACCAGGTAGATATGCAGAAGCTTTAAAACAGTTTTTCCATATAATAGGAAGACTTAATCCACAAAATTCAGAATCCAGACTTTTAGCCGCTAAAATTCTGCAAAGTCAGGGGAATTTAATACCTGCATACCAACAATACCAAGCCGCTCTTCAGCTAGGAGTTGAGGATGAGCAAGTACAGGATGTAAAAGAACAACTTCAATTTATACAGGAAGAAGTTCAAAGACAAAGAAGTGGACAACCTCCAAGACAGCAACCTGTTCAGCAGCAACAACAGCAAGAACAACAGGTACAGGAGCAAACACAACAACCTCAAGATATGCAACAACAAGAAGGGCAAAATCCTGAAAAAGCCAATGAAGAAGAGAAGTTAAAAAAACTTCTTCAAATTCAGGGTGAGGTAATGACTGAACCTAGTGGAGAAAATCCTTCAGGTAACACAAATAAACCTCAGTAAGTTTGACCAATACATATCTTGATGTTTTGCGTAAGCTAAAATATAATAGCTGCAGCAAATTATGGAGAGTTATATAAATGTATAGAGCTGGTATAGTAGGACTTCCAAATGTTGGTAAGTCAACATTGTTTAATGCTCTGATTAGAAACCATCAGGCAGAAGCAAGTAATTACCCTTTTTGCACTATTGAACCGAATTCAGGAATTGTCAATCTTCCTGATGAAAGGTTAGAAAATTTAGCAAAAGTGGTTAAAGCAAGTAAAATTGTCCCGGCTGCTTTTGAATTTGTAGATATTGCAGGACTTGTAAAGGGAGCAAGTAAAGGAGAAGGGCTTGGGAATCAATTTCTAAGCCATATACGTGAAGTTGATTCTATTGTTCATGTAGTCAGGTGTTTTGAAGATTCAAATATAATTCACGTTGAAGGTTCAGTAGATCCTACAAGAGATATTGAAACAATTAACATTGAGCTTGCACTTAGTGATCTTCAATCAGTAGAAAAGAGAATAGATACTGTTACTAGAAAAGCAAAAACAAATGATAAAACAAGTAAGCAAGAACTAGCTCTATTGGAGAAACTGAAAACTGCATTAAATGAAGGTAAATCATTAAAATCAATACCAATAGAAGACGAAGAAATACCTTTATACAAAGGACTGTTTTTACTCTCAAATAAACCTGTTATATATGCCTGTAATGTTTCAGAAAGCGATTTCAAAAATATTAAAGAAAATAAATATGTTCAAATCGTAGAGAAATATGCAAAGGAAAACAATTCAAAATGCGTACCTATATGTGCCACTTTAGAATCAGAATTAATCTCCTTTAATAAAGAGGAAAGAGATGCGTTTTTAGGTACTGATAAGCCTTATACAGGTGTAAATGATCTAATAAAAGCAACCTTTGCTCTTCTTGGACTCTCTACTTATTTTACCGCCGGTGAAAAAGAAGCCAGAGCATGGACAATTTTAAAAAACACAAAAGCACCTCAAGCTGCAGGAGTAATCCACACTGACTTTGAAAAGGGATTTATAAAAGCAGAGGTAATTAAATATGAAGATCTGGTAAGACTTGGCACAAAAATTGCTGCAAGAGAAGCTGGGTTAGCAAAGCTTGAAGGAAAAGAATATATAGTTCAGGACAGCGATATAATAGAATTCAAATTCAACGTCTGATTTGTCATTGCGAGCCAAACAAAGTGAGGCGTGGCAATCCCAAACTGGTTGCACAAGTTAGATCGGGATTGCTTCGTCCCCGCCTGAGGCGGGTCCTCGCAATGACAATATTAGAACGGAATCTCTTCAGTATTAGTTATTTCATCAAGATTTGAACTTTGCTCTACTTGTGCACTTGTTTGCTTAAATGTTTCTTTTTCAAAATCAGAATCTTTCTTTGGTGGGGGTTGTATCGAGGAGATTTCTTTAACTGGAGTTATTGAAGTAGCATCTATTTCAAGTACTCTTTTTTTCTTACCATCTTGTGTAGTAAAAGCATTAATCATTGCTCTACCAGAGACTATTACTTTATCTCCGGTTCTTAGTTTTTGCTCACAATAATCAGCCATATCTCTCCATGCATTTACTCTTACTGTTTGACTGGAAAGACCCGCTGAACCTCTTTGTATATAGCAAATTTCAAGCTTTAAATTGGCAACTGCAATATTACTTGGAGTAAATCTCTTTTCAGGATTTTCTTGTAATGTTCCAGAAATAGTTATACTGGCTAAGCTCATGATGTAGGAATCTCTTTTTTAATAATTACATGACGTATAACATCATCAGAAATTGACAAGGATCTTTTCAACAAATTTGGAGCTTCTGGTGGTGAATTAAACAGAATAGAAACGTAAAAGCCTTCTTTAAACCCATTTATTTTATGAGCAAGTCTTTTTCTCATTGGTTCATCAATTTTTACAATAGTACCGCCATAATTTTTTATAGATGACTCAATCTGTGTGATATTTTTATCCAAATCATTATCATTAATATTTGGCTTAATTACTACTAATACTTCGTATAAATTTTTTACAGGTGCTTTTAACATTATTCCCTCGTTTTTTCCTATTTAGAGTAGACATTATAACATTTCATTACAAGCACGCCATAGGCGGGCGAAGCAATCCCAAACAGTTTAAATAATATAATAAATGACATATTACATTTCAACAATTATTTCCCTCATATTATCAATGATTAAACCTTCTTTATCCTTTAAATATTGGATTAATACATTTATGTCTGTATTAAGTTTTTCATTAAAAATAGCTTCAAAATTTTCTATCCATTCAATCAGTACAACAGCTTTATCACCAAGAAACTTATCAAGTAAGTTTTTAGGTACAACTTTTTTATAGAAATCTATATGAATAAATGGCATCTTCCCAGAATAACTTTCACTAACCCCTAAAAATGTAGGGCTAGTAATCAATTCTTTTACACCTAATCCCTCTGCAAAACCCTTTGCAAAACATGTTTTACCAGCACCTATTTCACCAGTTAATCCTATTAGACAAGGGTGATTTAGTTTAGATGCAATTTCAAAAGCAATATTAAAAGTTTCTTCAGGACTATTGGATATTTTTGTAATTTTTTCCATATCATACACGCAGAAATATAATTTCTACGGTTGCAATTCTTCAGTTTTTTCTTCGTGCTTTTTAGTGTAGTCATCAATTTTTGTTAGTGGTTGTGTGACTTCTAGACCTTCTCCACCAATTGTTTTTAGGCTCTTTCCTTCAACATTAAGATAAATCTCTTTATACGGACAAATACTCTTTAAGGTTTTATATATTTGCAAATATCTAAGCTGCATTGCAGCTGAACCCCCACCTGTTAAATACTGAGATGAAATATCAACAAGAATTTCATCTCCACCTTCTTCTATTTTTATCAATCTGGTTCCTACAGGAATCTCAGTCATTATCCCTTTAAGCTCTTCCGTTTTAGTAGGTCCTAAGAAAAGCTCTTTTAATGAAGCTCCTACAATGCTCCCCTCTTTTGATACCCGCCTTGATACCCCAACCAATGAAAGCTCTTTAGGAATTTTTGATTTCGTAAAATAAACTTTTACAACTTTTGAGTTTGGGTCAAATGGAAAGCCCACTTTATCATCATTGTTTTCAGTATTTTGTGGACTTGAGCATCCTGAAAGAAATATCAACAATATAGCGACTAAGTTAATTAATATATTTATTCTTTTATTTCTAATTCTTATCATTTGTTTTTACGGATGTAAGGTTAAATTTAATTTCAAGATTAATTTATTTTGAGGATAGCTAAGATCAACATTATCTATTGTAATGCCTCTTTTTTCATATTTGTTGAAATTAACAACAGGATTTATTAGATCTTCTACAGCATAACAAAAAGACATACTGACATCTGAATCTTTTGTAAATATATCTTCAATTTCACACTCCAATCCACTAACTCGAAGCTTCTTATCACTAATAATAAGATTTCCTGAGAACCTTGCTTTAAGAGGCTCAGAGTCTGGATTTTCTGCACTTACAGCATTAACGGTAGATTGAATAAAACCATTTTCATTTATTTGAATCATTAAATCTTTTAATAACACTTCTGTACTTCCAAACGGCGGTAAAGGAAGTTTTACTTTATGAGAATCTTTACTTTGTTTAGACTTTTTATCAATAATTTCAATTATAGAATTTGGATTTACTACAATTTTGCCAGTTATTTCCAGAGGATAGATTGCTTTATATTTCTTTTTTTGATTCTTCTTAAAATAGATTGGTGTGTGCGTAACAACTTCCAAGTATTCAATAGGTACATTTTTTATTTTCAGATTACTTGCATCTAAGTAAAAAGATTTTGCTTTTTTTCTTAGAAGATCCCATCCACTAAATATTTCAAGCTTACAGTGTATATTTTCAGGATGGGTTTTTAGTTTAACAACAATTTTTACAATCGATTCTACAAAGAAATCTACAAAGGAATTAAAGCCTGAATATTTTTGAATCTTATAAGAGACCTTACCAACAACAGGGATTTCCTGTTTTATTTCTTCCCTTAATTCTTGAGCACCTAAAGGTATGAGAAAAAGATTTAATGCGAGAAAGAAAAAGAAGAAGAAAAATAAAGAGAATTTTTTAGCGTCATTGCGAGGAGGCTCAAAGAGCCAGCGTGACAATCTTCTAACGTTATGAGATTGCTTCGTCGCTTGCGCTCCTCGCAATGACAGTGAACGATTGTCCTTCATCTCCCCCAGCCCTCTTTCCTATATGTTCTCACTTCCCTTGATAATAAACTTTACCTGCAAAACTTTTAAATGCTAAAAAAGTAAGCAATACAATGATTACAAATAAAATCCATGCCATACTACTGGCATAGCCAAACTTAAAATCTTCAAAGGCATTCTGGTAGGCATACAGTGAATAGAAAGTAGTTGAATGTTCTGGTCCACCAGAAGTCATAACATAAGCAGGAATAAAATACTGAAAGACTGAAATAATTCCTATTATTAAATTAAAGAATATTGTTGGTGTAAGCATTGGAATTGTAACTAAAAAAAGTTTGTACCAATAACCAGCACCATCAATATCAGCTGCTTCATAAAGCGATTGTGGAATATCCTGAAGTCCCGCAAGATAAATAAGTACTGAATTTCCAAAAGACCACAAGCTCATAATAATAAGTGCAATCAATGCCCACTTAGGATCATTTAGCCAAAGTGGTCCCGTAATGTTAAGTTTACTTAAAACTCCATTTAATAAACCACCCTCATCACCTCGAAATATCCATATCCATATAATAGAACTTGCAACAAGAGGGACAATACTGGGTAAATAAAAACAGGTTCTGTAAATTGATATCCCTGATATTTTTTGATTCAGAAAAATTGCAAATGTAATTCCTACAATTACAGATAATGGAAGTGTAACAAGAGCATAAGTAACTGTTATGCTTAACGACTTCCAAAAAATTGGATCAGCAAATAGAAAGGTATAATTATCAAAACCAACCCATAGAGGTTTCCTTAAAACATCATATTCAGTAAAACTGAGATAGAATGACGCAATTATAGGAAGGAATAAAAAGACAGAAAAACCAATAAACCATGGTAATAAAAAAGTAAACAGTAATAAGAAGTTAGATATTTTCAAAATGAACAAGCACCAAAATCTTTTTTTTAGAACCTTTTTATATTCATCATTAATTATATTAATTTCCTTAGTGTGGTACTTTGGAAATATCCCTATAATAAGTAACTATTTACATGATATAGAGCTTAAAACTTATGATTTGCAGTTTATAACCCGACATAATTTAAATTTAGATCCCAATCCTCCTAGAAATATCTTAATTGTTGGAATTGATGCAGGCTCAATAAACAAAGTGGGTGTTCCTTGGCCTTGGCCACGTCAATTTCATGCATCGCTGGTTGATGCCCTTATACAAGCAAAAACAAAGTTAATTATTTTCGATATTATATTTGATACAATTTCTCCGCTTAGTGCACAAACTCAAGATGTTTCAGGTACTGAAACAATAGCAATGACTTCCTTTGATGCCGGCAAAGAAGATGACGACATTTTTGCTACCTCAATTAAAAATGCAATGAATGTTTTTTTAGCATGTGAAGCAGAGCCTATTTCTAAGACAGAATATCAAACTATTTTGCCAATTAATACCTATCTCAAAGCATTAAACAATGATATTAGTTTTTTAGGAAATTCAGCTGTTACTTACGACAGTGACAGTTTTGTAAGAGAAGCAAAAATAATATATCCTGAATTCTATAAAGACCCTGCAATTGCTGGCTCCACAGCATTTCGGGCAGCGCAAAGATATTTAAATGTAAGGGCAACAATTTCAAGCAATAATTCAATTAAACTTGGGAAGAACAAGGTTCCAAAAGAGTTTTTAATTAATTTTTATGGACCATCAGAAACAATAAAAACAATCTCTTATTGGAAAGCACTTGAGTTGATTTCATCAGGAAAAACATCTGACTTTAAAAACAAGATTATTCTTATTGGTCGAGCAAAATTAAAAGCTTCAATTGATCCATTCAAAAGTGTCCGCTCCCCAGACTCATTTCCTACTCCGTATTCTGCCTTAACCCCAAATTTTTCAGGTGTTGAATTACAGGCTACAATTCTAAGCAATCTGATTGAAAATTCATTTATTGCTAAAGCTAGCAACTTCTTGACTATCTTAATCTTTTTAGTTTTTGCTCTAATTTCCTGTTTGATTATTTCAAATTTAAGGCAAAGATTAGTACTATGTTTTTATCTATGTTCTTTCTTATCAATAATTTACATAGTTATAGCCTTTTTACTATTTGCATTTCTTCGAGTGTCAATTCCTCCAACCTTTACTGCTTATGGTGTAATTCTTCCAATATATTTTATTAATCTTTTAGACCAATATTTCATTGTAGATAAAGCCAGAAGAAGACAAGCAAAAATATTCAGGCAGCTCGTCCCTTCCCAGGTTGCAGATGAAATAGAAAGAATGGATCAGGAAGAACTTGCATTAGGAGGAAGTAAAAGGGTTATAACCGTTTTGTTTACAGATATTAAAAACTTTACTGGCTTATGCGAAAGAAATTCACCAGAAACAATAGTAAACATACTAAATCAATTCTTCACTGAAATGGTAAAAATAATTCATAAACATAATGGACTTGTTGATAAATTTATAGGTGATGCAATTATGGCTATCTGGGGTTCTCCAAAAATTCTTGAAAAAGAGAGTCAAGCAATGCTCGCCACAACCTGTGCACTGGCAATGAATCGAGAATTAGCCAGCCTTAATAGTCTTTGGGAAAGAATGGGCATGGCTGAAACCTTAAATATAAGAGTTGGAATAAACACAGATTATGCAGTTACCGGAAATATTGGTTCAATACAAAGGATGCAATTTAGTGCTGTTGGAGATGGAGTAAACGTAGCAAGCAGACTGGAAGCCGTTAATAAAGTATATGGAACTAACATTCTTTTATCCAGTAATACTGCAAAACTTCTAGATAAAAGTCAGGTGCTCAGAGAAATTGATACGGTCATTGTTCCTGGTAAAGATATACCTTTAGATATTTATGAATTACTTGATCCAAAGGATTATAACCAAGATTTATTATCCAAATATTCAACTGCATTAAATCACTACAGAAATAAAAATTTTGATGGGGCTATTAAGTACTGGGAAGAGTGTATTAGATTAGATAAAAAAGACAAAGCCTCAAAAATAATGATTGAAAGAAGCATCAAATTTAAACAACTAGAATTAAATTCCAAACTTCCAGAAGACTGGAAGCCTATTTGGATAGTTGAAAACAAATAAGAGACGTGATTAATCGCATCCCTACTATTCGTGATGCGAAAGTCTTCCAATTGATATAACAATTGTAAAAACAGAAAAAACAATTATAAGTGAAAGTGAAACTGATATTGCAACATCCATGATTTTTTCCTTGAATTATCAGATTTACCAATAACTTAATATAGTATAAATTATAGTACATAGAATGAAGCAAAAACACATTAAAACCTTTACAAATACATGGGATTCTATATTTAAAAAGCACCCACAGGGAGAAGCCTTTTTGCTTTCATTAGCATGCCACTTTGTTTTATTGTCCTTTTTATGGGCTTGCTGTGAAATTCATACAATGATATTTCCACAAAAAACACATGAGAGAATAATTAACATAGAATTTGATAGTGGGGAGAGTTAAAAGGAACTAACCGAAGGAAGCTCCAGCTTGCTTGGAGTTATAAATAAAAGAATGAAAGCTGAAATTATATCTGTTGGTACCGAGCTTTTACTTGGTCAAATAACCAATACTAATGCACAATTTTTAGCAGAAGAGCTACAAAGTTTAGGTATTGAATCATATTTTCAATCAACTGTAGGAGATAACCCAGAACGTATCCATGAAGTGCTTTCTATCGCTCTGGAAAGATCTGACATTATAATTTTTACAGGTGGGTTAGGTCCTACTCCTGACGATTTAACACATGAAGCTATAATTAGTTTTTTTAAAGAAAAGTCTTTATTAGACAAAAAGGTTTTAAAACAGATAGAAAACAAATTTTACTTAAAGGGGTATAAATCTATGCCTCCAATGAATAAAAAGCAGGCATATAAACCTAAAAATGCAAAATGGATTCAAAATAAACTTGGCACTGCTAATGGAATAATCTGGAGAGTTAGAACACCTTTCACATTTAGCATTTCTCATTTAGCTACTATTATTACTTTCCCCGGTGTACCTTTTGAAATGAAACATATGTGGAAGCATACTATTATTACTTATCTAAAAAAGATCTGCAAAGGTAGCATTCTATATTCCAAAACTCTTAAATTTACTGGAATAGGCGAATCTGCTTTGGCAGAAAAAATAAAAAAATATTTCGATCAGAAGAATCCAACTGTGGCACCTTATGCCAGCCTGGGAGAAGTGAAAATTAGAGTAACGGCAAAAGCAAAAACAAATAAACAGGCAAAGCAATTAGTTTCAAAGACTGTAAAAAATGTTTTAAAATACACGAGTCAGTATTTCTATGGGTTTGATGAAGAGACTCTTGAAAGTTTAGTAGCAAACGAACTAAAAGAAAAGAAAAAGACTATAGCATTTGCTGAATCATGTACAGGAGGATATTTATCAAAAAGGTTGACAGATATACCCGGTAGTTCTGATTTTATAAAACTGAATATCGTAACCTATTCAAACAAGGCAAAACATCAACTATTAAATATCCCTAATGAGATTCTTAAAAAACATGGTGCCGTAAGTTCACAAACAGCTGCTTTAATGGCAAAGGGAATTAAAAAATTAAGTGATTGTGATATTGGTTTTTCAGTTACAGGAATAGCTGGACCAAGCGGTGGATCAAAAGAAAAGCCTGTCGGGCTAGTTTATTTTGGACTTGCAAAAGGAAATAAAATTAAAACCCAAAAAGTTTTATTTGGGACAAACTCCAGTAGAAGCACGATTCGATTTCTAGCGACTCAGTTTGCGTTAAATTGGATTAGGAAGGAATTGTAAAATACGCGATGAGATTGCCAAGTCGGTTCTCACGAACCTCCTCGCAATGACACTGAAAGTTCTTTTGCCAACTCTACATTTAGCTCATGTCCACTTTTAAAGCCAATTACATGCATATTTACTTCCAGAGGATTAATTCCGGACAATCTTAAATCTCCAATAATATCCAAAATCTTATGATACAAAGGTTCAAGTGGCTCATGTAGTTTTTTATTAAATCCTTTTTCATCTAACGTAAGTAAAGTCTCCGTAACTCCAAAATAATCATTCTCTTCTTTTATAGCAAAGGTTCTTGCTCTTAATATTTTTTCACTTCCATCTTTTGGTTCCCATGAGGCATATAATTTTCCAAGAGCAGGATGCTCCCAATCCATACAATAACTAACCTTAAATCCATCATGAGGAATTGCAGTAATTTGTTTTTTATCTTTTTTCACAAAGATTGTTTTGCTTAAATCAATTTTTTCTTTTACAGTAGAACAAAGATTTGCTTTCAGAAAAGCATCTCTCCAATGAATAGCACTACCATCTCCAATTATTAACTCATTTTTATTTGTAATTACTTCAATATCATTAACACCCAATATTGAACAGGCCGCTAAAAAATGTTCAATTAAACAAATTGATTCATTACCATTTGTCAAAACAGTATTTCTTGTAGCATTTGAAACATTTTCTACATTCGCAGAAATAGACTCTTTATTTCCATTATTTACGGTAAAAAGGACCCCACTGTTTATTTTTTTATTAATTGAAACAGTTACTTCCTCTTTTGAAAATAATCCTTTACCATGTAATTGGACATCATTACTCATGCAAACAAAACCTTCCTCTACCAGCATAACTATATTACCGCCAAATATACCTTCAATAAAAGATCAATTTAACATCATCGGGCTAAGTTTTATTTTACTTGTTAAAAGTTACATATCAATATTCACACTTAAAGTACCAAAAAGACAAATTATAGAACAAATAGTGAGCATTGGGTTTAACACAATGCCCATGGTAATTTTAATTACATTTTTTTCTGGCATGATTATGTCACTGGAAACCTCAAACTGGCTAAATACTTACGGTGCAAGAGAAACAGTCGGGTCATTACTTGCAGTTAGCTCCGTAATTGAAATTGCTCCTGTATTTGTAAGTTTTGCTATTGGCGCCCAAGCTGGTACAGCTATTACAGCAGAGTTAGCACATATGCAAATTACAGAACAAATCTCTGCAATGAGGTTATTTAAAGTAAACCCTATAAATTATCTTGTAGCCACCAGACTTTGTGCCATGATTTATTCATTACCAATAGCAATTATTGCTGGTGCCTTTTTTTCTATTCTCGGGGGAATATTTATCGCACATTTTAACTCTCATATTGAACTCAACATTTTAATTGATTCTGTATGGAGAGTTTTAAAATTAAAAGATATTTGGAACTCAATGATTAAAGGGTTTGTTCTTGGAAACTATTTAATAGCAATTCATACTTCATTTGGTCTTGGCACACGCGGTGGAGCAAAAGAAGTTGGGATAATGACTTCATCAAGCACAATCTGGGTAGCCGTTGGATTAATATGCATCGATGCAGTATTAGATTATTTTATGTATGCAGATTGAAGCTAGGCTACAGTTCTAGTATTAATTTCATTGCTTGAGGATTTATCAATAAATTTGCCTATTGATTCCCCAACTTCAGGAAATAAACTGCTAATAGGTTTGAAGACATGTAAGTTTAAATTTATAAGTGATTGTTCTGCTATTCTTGAACCCATTGATATAAGAGGATTGTCTGAACTTACATACACCGCTCTAAATAAAGACCTACTAAATAATTCATTAAGCATTCCTTTTTCTCTTAAACCTTCACGCTCAACTGAACCCGTTTTATATAATCCAAATCTTGTAGCTAATCTAATACCTATATTTCCGAAACCCGCAAATACTTTTGGAATGGCAAGCTCAAATGGAGCAAATTTTTCAAAGAATGAAGAATACTCTACAAGATGGTTTGAATCAATAGCTAATGTTGCTGGTACATGCTCAGCAGCTCTAGTTAAGCTGCGAATAAAATCATCTTTTGTAAATTTTTTGTCTCCTTGTAGTTTGTTTACAAAGGCTGCTTCAGAAGATTTCCTTCCAACTTCTGAGACAAATCTATATGCTCCTCTTAAAAGAGGGTTTTCAATAGATTTTTCAAGCTGCCTAAGAGGAGCTCTTACTGCAGCATCAAATATAGATCTATAAACTTGCTGTGAAGTAGTTAGTGTATTTTCAACAATTTCTCCAGATGAAATTGCTTGTTGATTTACTGGTTTTGATTCACCGATTACTTTTATATCTTTTTTATCAGCTGTAATTTCTGGTTCAGTATTTAATTCACTTGCTGTATCAACCTCTTGACCAATCGTTCTTCGTGAAGGCTCAGCCACTCCCGGCTTAGGGACTTCTCGAATTGTTGCAAACTGTACTCTGGGAATCATCTGATTTTTATTTTTATGACAATCTAATCAGGTCTCGTATCTAGTGTTTTACTTTTTATCCAGCACTATCTCTAGAGCGCCAAGGGTTATTTAATCAAAATAACAATGATTAAAAAGCAAATATAAACGCGAAAATTAAATATTTTAATGATTAAGATAAAATATTAAATTGATCTTATTTTCAAAGAATTATTTTTTAAATATACACATAGAATTAAATCTAAAGCTAGATTATTTAATTTAAAATCATCGTGATGGTAAATACGCATAATAGTTTGTGAGAAATAAATACTCTCAAAGAATTATTTTTAATTCAACCAGCTATTACATTTTTAAGAAACTATAACAAAGAGACTCTATACATCATTTACAGAAAATTGTGGACCATTTGCAAGATTACTATAAAGACTAGGCTGTCTATCTTTCCTTCCATTTGGGCCTTCCGATAAACCAAGTTCTTCCATTGAGAATTTACCTCTAAGATATCTTCTTAAAGCAAAATATATTCCTGTTAATTGTGTAGATTGTAAGAAATTAGTGGTTTTGCCAAATATAGAGTCCTCATCAGACTTCATCAAACTGAGAACTGGAGTAAGGAAATTTACAGCATTTGTCACAGCACCCAAATAGAATAATTTTGAAAATGCAGATGCTTTTCTTTCATTTGCTTGATTATTAGCATCATTCGGATCATTTGTAACTTGAGATTTTGCAAAGCGTGAAAGTGAAAGATCCATCGTAGTGTAATTAACATAATATAAAAGATGCTGCGTGCTAAAAGCAAGTGAATAAATAAAGTCAACTAACTTGCTCTTCTCTCCCATAAATTTATTGAGAATCTTAAAAGGTGCAGCAGCAGTCATGATAAAAAATCCAGCACCACCAAGAACAGGCTTTATACAATCCAAAATTGCTCTTCTTGCTTTTTCACTTTTTTCCAAATTAGTGCTTCTAAAATCTGTAAGACCTTGCTTCACGACATCATAAGTTTTCTTTAAATTAAACTCACCAAAACAAAATGCTCTAGCTCTCCAATAAATATCAAGCGGGGTTTGAGAAAGGACTTTAATACCATCTACAATAGGTTTATCAAAAATAAGTCTGGTAACCGGTAAGATCGGGTTTATATATTGCGCTAGAAAATTTGCTACATGTCCAACTGCTGCCGCTGCTGGTCTTTTGTCCTGCTTACCTGTCCCCTGCTCATCAGACCAAAGATCATCTCTTATCTCATTGTTTCCATAAATTTTATATTGTTCACGAGCTCCAAATCTAGATAGAAGATCACTTACAAATGACAAGGTAGTATTACTAACAGAATCTTCTGGTAGAAAAATTTTGGCAATGTCTAATGGAAGAGTAGAACCTCTAGTCAAAGTAGACCAAAAAGCATGTTGATAATTCTCCTGAGCCCATTTTGCTCCACCATCATCACCGCTTTCTTCATAGCCTTGTTGAGTCCGCATTGATGCTGCTTCTGTTTTTGGTGTTTCAGACGCAGTATTCCTATCAGTAGGGGTCCCTCTAATAGGTTTCCTGCTTGGATGTGGTCCTGGTCCTGGAAGTGGATCTGTCATCCCCATAGATTTGGTACTCTTTTGCTAATAAGTTACTTAAATAAATAAGCTCAAACTAACTAATAGACAATTAGTAAGACACTTACTTTGATTATTCACAATTTATTAATCATTTGTCAATCTTTTCTTAATCAATTAAGTAAAAATTCACTTTTTAATACCCCTTTCTTAACCTTTGTAAGAGCTTTGCGGATGACAAGTTTATCATTTTTATTTTAATACTTTCTTAACAATTCAAAAATAATAAAAAAGCTTGAATTTAGTAATAAATTCTTCAAATTTTTGAGCTTGCAGGTTAAAATAATTCATCTGAGAGTAGGGAAACATGAAATTATTTGAATTTGAAGCAAAAACAATAATGGGCTCTATAGGCATACCGGTTCCTAAGGGTCAGATAATAAAAGTAGCTGAAGAAGTATTCAATTTAAAACTCCAATACCCGGTAGTTATCAAATGCCAGGTCCAATCCGGTGGCCGAGGAAAGGCCGGGGGGGTTAAATTTGCTGATAATTTGGATGAAACTTATGAAATTGCAAAGAAATTATTGGGGCTGGAAATTAATGGAATTAAAACTAGCTCACTTCTTATAGAACCAAAAACTGATATTGAAAAAGAATTATATGTTGCCATAACTTTAGATAGAGGAAGAAAAAGCCACATCTTGCTTGGCTCCTCTGAAGGTGGAGTTGAAATTGAATCATCTGATTCAGTAAAAATTATCCCTGTTCAAACTGAATACAAACCTTACCTTGGAAGAAAGCTTGCAAAGTCAATGGGTCTTTCCGAAAGTAAACTAAACATGGTCAGTGAAATAATAAATAAGCTTTATTCCTTATATGAAAACTATGACTTAGATTTGGCAGAAATTAATCCTTTAGTCTTCACAAAAGATGGAAAAATCCTAGCTCTTGATGGAAAAATGACTGTAAATGATGATGCAATTGATAGACAACCTTTTTTCCAGGGATGGGAAATAAATCACCTTACAGATGTAAGTGAAAGAGAATTAAAAGCAAAGATTGCTGGTTTAAATCTTGTTGAACTAAAAGGTAAAATCGGGATCATTTGTAATGGTGCCGGGCTTACTATGGCAACAATGGATTTAGTTAAAAAATATGGTGGTGAACCAGCAAACTTTTTAGATGTTGGTGGTGGCGCTGATGAAGGTCGTGTAAAAAGAGCTTTAAAGCTTGTAGCAGATAATCCAAACGTAAAAATAATTCTTGTAAATATTTTAGGTGGAATTACCGCCTGTGATGAAGTAGCAAAAGCATTAAAAACATTTGCAGTTGAAAACGTAGATAAAAAAGTAGTAGTACGTTTGCTTGGAAACAATCAGGAAAAAGCAGCCGAAATCATGAAGGGAACAGGGATTAAATCTATTGATAATTTAGATATGGCCGTAAAAGAAGCTGTTGCCCTTGGAGGTAAAGTTTAAATGTCAGTTTTAATAAACAAAGAAACCAAAATACTCGTCCAGGGTATTACCGGAAATATGGGTAAGACTCACACCGGACTCATGCTTAAATACGGCACTAAAATTGTTGCTGGTGTTACTCCTGGAAAAGGTGGACAAGAAGTACATGGAGTAAAAGTGTACGATACAGTACAGGAAGCAAAAGAAAAAACAGGAGCAACAGTTAGCTGTATTTTTGTACCTGGATTTTATGCCCTTGACGCTGCCTATGAAGCATTTGATGCAGGGATGGAACTTGTAGTAATTATTACCGAAGGTATTCCTCCGCATGATGAAGTAAAAATTATTAGAAGAGCAAATGAATTAAAAACAAATGTAATCGGTCCAAACTGTCCTGGAATTATTACCCCTGGAGAATGTTTAATTGGTATTCATCCTGGAATCATTTATAAACCCGGTAAAGTGGGAATGATAAGTAGAAGTGGAACTCTTACATATGAAGTAGCACTTACATTATCAAATGCAGGAATCGGACAATCTACCTGTATAGGAATAGGTGGAGATCCAGTTATAGGGCTTGGATTTAAAGAGTGCCTAAGACTATTTAATGACGATCCAAAAACTGAAGCCATTGTTTTAATGGGAGAAATTGGCGGTACAGCAGAAGAAGAAGCCGCAGAACTTATTAAAAAAGAAATTAAAAAACCAGTAATTGCTTATATCGCTGGACGCACAGCACCACCAGGAAAACGAATGGGACATGCTGGAGCTATTATCTCAGGCGGAAAAGGAACTGCAGATAGTAAAGTAAAAGCTTTTAAAGATGCAAACGTAGAAGTAGCTGATATACCAAGTCAAGTAGTAGCACTTGTACAAGATGCAATCAAACAACCAATCAAAGTTTAAAAACCATTAAATGAAATAAAAAGTTAACTCAAAAATGCTCCTGCTTCCTTTATATTTTTTGACAACTGACTTGGTGGTGAAGTCTCGTGTAATTCATAAGGTACTTTTTTAATTAAAAACAAATACCACTTATGAAGAGAATCTAATAAAACAATTACAGCTAAGCAAAGAATTGTAGATAGCAAAACAATATTCACCACACTACTTGAGATCAAATCAGGTAATGAGGCAGGATTATTAATTTTTGATACCATACCAAAAGCAGGATTAAATATTTGCTCAAGAGTGCAAGAAATAGTTACTACAAACATAAATACCATTGGTATTGCAGTAACCCATAAGTATTTAGCTTTGTCCATTTTAATTAAAATAGTTGAACCAATTGCAAGTGCAATAGCTGATAACAATTGATTTGCCACACCAAACATAGGCCATATGGTCGCAACATTTCCATAATAAATCAAATATCCCCACGAACCAACCACAATTATGCTTGCAAAAATATTTGCAAATTGATTTCTATAATCTCCAAGTTTTGGATGTAATACTTTGAGACAATCCTGAATCAAAAATCTTGAGACTCTAGTACCAGCATCTATAGTAGTTAAAATAAAAAGTGCTTCAAACATAATTGCAAAGTGATACCAGATAGCTGCAACAGATCCTATAAATGGTAATGCACTAAAAACTTTTGTCATGCCAACAGCAAGGCTTACTGCACCACCTGTTCTACCTATTAAATTTTGCTCTCCTACAAGTTTTGTAAGTGAGTTCAATTCAATTGGTGTAACCCAGGCGGGCATTACGTCTGCATTAATTGCAAAGTAATCATTTGGATATAAAATACATGCGGCAATTAATGCCATAACCGCTACAAAACCTTCCATAAGCATTCCACCATAACCTATAAATAAACTTTCACTCTTTCATTACAAGTTTTGGTGTAGTTCCA
>JAHFBE010000037.1 GCA_023250205.1 Candidatus Melainabacteria bacterium
GTCGAACCTATAATTCCATCAGTTGAACTGATTCAACAAACAGAAAACATGAAATGCCTTATTTGGAAGGCTGCCAGAGTCTGTTATTCAACAAAGAGCATGTCTGAACTTGATCAAGAGTGGAAAGAAACTCCTGAGGAAAAAAGAACAGGTCTTGTAATAGGCTTAATTGAAAGAGGTCACAGAACTACATATAGTCACACAACTTTTAGCTATGTAATAGTATGTTCAAGAGTTGTAAGTCATCAGATTGTAAGACACCAGGTAGGGGTAACAATAGATCAGGAATCTCAAAGATATGTCCCTTATGAAACCGGTTTTAGATATATTCAGCCAGAGGGTGTAGATAATAATATCTTCAAAAAAACCATGGAAAATGCACATGATCAATACATGATGCTATACAAGGAGTATAGATTGAGTGGAATGGGTAAAAGAGAATCAGCAGAACTTGCACGTTACGTGCTTCCTTCTGCAATATCAACTAGAATGGTTTGTACAATTTCTCTTGCTGCATTAATTCATTTAAATAATGTTCGTGTTCAGGGAGATACTGGCAGGCCACAAGGTGAAACTCAACAAGTTTGCTATGAAATGGTAAAGCTTGCACTTGAAGCAGAGCCATGGTTAAAGCCAGCTTTTGAAGATAAGAAAAAAATAAAAGAAGAAACAAAAGTACAATCATATTAATCTAAAAACCTTATGACCCTATCCTCCTCAGTAATGAATAAAATAGCTCAGGTTTCCCTGTTTCAAGATTTAGGCCCTGCTGAACTAGAAGAAATTGCACTTATGTGCACAAGGAAAAAATATCCTGCAAATGCATCTATTATTCTTACCGAAGATGAAGAACATTCTTTTTATGTTATTAGCCAGGGGAATGTAGCTATAAAAGCAATTGACCCTACAATGAGAGAAAAGGTTTTAGCTTATTTAGAACCAGGGGATTTCTTTGGAGAAATATCTGCCATTGATGCTGAGCCAAGATCTGCTGATGTTGTGGCTTGTAATGAAGAAGTAGAAGTTTTAGTTTTTTCTCAGAAGGATTTTTTAAGTCTTCTTCAAAACTATCAGTCAGTTCATCTTTCATTAAGTCGTGAATTCTGTCGCAGACTAAGGCTTTTAAATCACAGATTAACCAGTGTTTCTCTTCCTGCCAGTGCAAGAATTGCAAGAGCTTTAATTCTCATTGCAAATGAACATGGGAAGATGACAAAAGATGGATTACTCTTACCTAAGTTAACTCAAACAGAAATAGGCAAGATGTCAGACTCTCCAAGAGAAACAGTAAACAGAGCATTTAGCGAGCTTCGTGATCAAGGATTAATTATCCCAACAGAATCAAAACAGGTTTTAATTCCAAGTAAAGAAAAACTAGAAGACTGGATTAAGTCAAAGTCAGGTTTAACTAATCAAAAACTCTAACTTTATTTTTAATTGATTTTATTTGCTTAACAGTTTTAGATTTAATAACCCATATCCCTTGGGCATAAGCAATTTTTCTTTTATCAGAAGTTTCAATAGTTCCTTCAACAAAAGCTAGTGTATTTCCTCTCTTAATTAATTTTCCATATCCATAAAGGATGTCTGAATTTAAAGCGGGATTTAAAAAATAAGTGTTTAGTTCTGCTGTTACACACCACTCATCTTTTTTCATAACATGATTTAAGGCACCTGCTAAAGTAACATCACATAGAGTAGCAATTACCCCTCCATGCACAATTCCGCCATGATTTAAATGTTCAGGTTTAACTTTTAACTTAAACTTGCAATAACCTTTTTTTGAATTTACAAGTATTACACCAAGTTTAGTATCAAATGTATTCTTAGCCATATCTTAATTCTACATTTATTATTTTCAAATCTGCATCTTTAGGGTATTATATTTACAAGGATCCTGTTAACCACAGGCTTATCCAGAGTAGCAGAGGGACTGGCCCAGTGAAGCTACAGCAACCGGAACCAAAAATATTTATTTACGGTTATAACGGTGCTAATTCCAGATAGATGAGCGGCTGAATATTCGTTAGGATCAAATCTTTCCGATAACCACAGCAGCTAAGCAAAGGGTGTTCCGAAGAGAAATATCCTGAGCGTCAAAAAAGGAGGAGGGAAAATCTCGCAGGGATTTTTCCGGTATTAAAAAATGGCAAAAAGATTATTTACTTCTGAGTCAGTTACAGAAGGGCACCCAGACAAATTATGTGATCAGATTTCTGATGCGATACTAGATGCCGCATTAGCTGGAGATCCAAAAAGTCGTGTTGCATGTGAAACGTATGCAACAACAGGATTAATTGTTATTGGTGGAGAAATTACATCAAATGTTCAACTTGATTACGATTCCATTGCCAGAAAAACAGTGGAAGAAATTGGCTATGCAGGACCAGATGCAGGTGGATTTGACGCTCATACTTGCGGTGTTCTTGTATGTGTAAAAGGACAGTCTCCTGATATAGCACAAGGCGTGACTACGGCCAAGGAACACAGAGATGAAGATTCAAATGATGAAATAGATAAATTAGGAGCAGGAGATCAGGGCTTAATGTTTGGATTTGCTTGTGATGAGACTCCTGAATTAATGCCATTACCTATCAGTCTTGCTCAAAGACTTGCATTAAAACTTTCTCAAGTTAGAAAAAGTGGTGTTCTTCCATATCTCAGACCGGATGGTAAAACACAAGTTACCATTGAATATGATGAAAACAATGTTCCAAAAAGAATTGATACGTTAGTAATCTCTACTCAACATGCCGCAATAATAAATGGAAAAACAGATAACTCTGATTTGCAAAAGTTTATTGAAGCTGACATGAAGAAATTTGTAATTCAGCCTGTTATAGAACAACTTGGACACTTAGTTGATAAGGATACTAAATATTTTATTAATCCTTCTGGACGTTTTGTAATTGGTGGACCACAAGGAGATGCAGGATTAACCGGAAGAAAGATTATTGTTGACACTTATGGCGGTTATGCACGCCATGGTGGAGGCGCTTTCTCTGGAAAGGATCCAACAAAAGTAGACAGATCTGCCTGTTATGCTGCTAGATACATTGCAAAAAATGTTGTTAGCGCAGGACTTGCAAAGCATTGTGAGGTTCAAGTTTCTTATGCAATTGGTGTAGCAAAACCAATATCAATCAGTGTTTGCACTTTTGGTACTGGAAAAATCAAAGACTCCGCTCTTGGAGATCTGATTAATCAGGTCTTTGATTTAAGACCACTTGCAATTATTAAAAAACTTAACTTGCAAAATCTTCCAAAGCAAAATAAAGGTATTTTTTATAGAAATACAGCTTCTTATGGACACTTTGGAAGACCAGACTTACAGCTTCCATGGGAAGAGCTAGACAAGGTTAAAGAGCTGCAAAAAGCTGCCAATGGAGCTTTTGCTGCTGCTTAATGTTTCTCATTTTCTCTCTTTATTTTTTCCAGTAACTGTACCCCTTTTTTAGTTAAGCTAAAAGATATAACTTTTTGAGATTCGTATTCTACGTTTTTAGGATTCATAAAGCTATAACTATCAATCAATCCTGCTTTAAGAAATAACATAAAAGTAGCTATAAATTTGTTGCTTAAGTAGTTTTCTTCTTTCTTTTCTTTAGGGTCTGCTTTATAATCTTTAGGCAAACTAATATCAATTTCATCCTCTTTAGAAACCCCTTCAGCAGACATATCCACTGGAAGATCCTTAATTCCATGTAAAGTAACAGTTGAAGTAAAGGCTTCGGGAAATCTGCGATGTTGCAACTTTTCTTCTTTAACATCAGGACATAAGACTTTATAAATATTCTCTAGATCATAAGCATGTATCCATGTTAGTGGTGGGCTTGGGCGAGTAAGAAATGACTTTAACTTTTCCCAGAATCCTGACAAAGATGAAGATACTCTAGCTTTTTTCTCAAGTTTATTAATCTGCTTATAATGCTTCAACGATTCCCCTTTATCTAATCTGCCAATTTCTAAAAACATATTTTCTGCTGTACTTAAAAGATCTAGTTGTTTTGCTCTTTCTCTTGATAAAGATCTTTGAGCCTGCTGTTTGGCATCATAAATACGTCCCCTGACTACTTTTACCAGTGGGTTATTAGTATTCAATGAAATAGGCAGAAGTTTAGACATTAGAAATCTAACCTAAATTAATAT
Source organism: Candidatus Melainabacteria bacterium (assembly GCA_023250205.1). GTDB lineage: Bacteria > Cyanobacteriota > Vampirovibrionia > 2-02-FULL-35-15 > 2-02-FULL-35-15 > 2-02-FULL-35-15. The sequence goes on from JAHFBE010000037.1 coordinate 4,150, forward strand.
CTATTAAGCAATTAAGTACAGTCTAACAACAGTAGTCTAGTCTGTCAAAGCACAATGCGATTTCTAATCTCAGTACTTGAAATATCAATCAATTTTGTATGAACGGTCTTCCATTTTAAGTCTTTTATTTTCGGTGATTTAATCTTTCTTTGTAATCTTGGCAGTACAAGAAATATAACTAATTTTGCTAATTGGTTTGCCTTATTCCAAGTATGTAATTGCTCAAATTCATCTTGACCGATGAGGAAATATAATTTTACGTCATTGCAAGCCAAATGCCCGCCAGAGGACGGATCCGCCTTGGCGGAGAATGAGACGTGGCAATCCCCATCTAACTTGCGTAAAGTGCCCCTGGATTGCTTCGCCCGCCTTTGGCGCGGCTTCATCGCTATCACTCCTCGCAATGACATTACTGTATCAATCGTATAACAAGGTTTCTTTTTCTTTATTTCTATATCCAAAACTTGAAAATATTTTTTTCCTTTTATTGTTTCTTTTACCAGCTCTAATCTTTTTTTTGCAGGCAGCAAATCTTTTTTTAATTTATGAGGTGGGACTCCACATGGAATAAAATAAACGACTTCAAGTTTATATTCTTTTCTGGCAGCTTCTACCATCTTAAGATGTCCATTGTGAATGGGATTAAAGGTACCACCGAAGAGACCTATTCGTTGAGCTTTGTCATTGCGAGCCGAATGGAGTGAGGCGTGGCAATCCACACCTGACTTGCGCAATTTAGATCGAGATTGCTTTGCCCGCCTTTGGCGCGGCTTTGTCGCTAACACTCCTCGCAATGACACTTTAACTCCTTATCTGTCCCTCACCATTTATTAAATACTTATAAGTAACCAGTTGTTCAAGTGCAATCGGCCCACGAGCATGCAACTTTTGTGTAGAAATTCCAATCTCAGCTCCAAAGCCAAACTCTTCTCCATCAGTAAAACGTGTGCTTGCATTAACATAAACACAAGCTGCATCTACTTCTTCCTGGAATTGTTTTGCATGGCTTGTATCGTGTGTAACTATTGATTCTGAGTGTTTTGTCCCATATTTATTTATATGTTCTATAGCTTCTTCAATTGAATCTACTACTTTTACTGATACTTTCAAATCAAGATATTCTTTATACCAATCTTCTTCAGTAGCAAGTTTTACATTTGTAATAATTTTTTGTGTTTTATCACAGCCAAGTATCTCTACATTTTTTAATTTTAATGATACTTCCAATTTAGGGAGAACTTGAGATGCAATATCTTTATGAACTAAGATTGTTTCAATTGCATTGCATACCCCAGGTCTTTGGGTCTTAGCATTTATAGCAATATCCAGTGTCTCTTTTTCCTTAGCACTATCGTCTATATATAAATGGCAGGTCCCGCCGCCAGCACCAATTACAGGAATTTTTGAATACTTTAAGACAAAGTTTTTTAAATCCTCTCCTCCTCTTGGAATAATAAGATCGACATAATTTACTGCTTCTAAAATTTTAATAGATTCTTCTCTTTCTTTAGCCGAAATAAACTGAACAACATCAGAAGAAAGTTTGCTTTTAGATAGTCCTCTATGAATAGCATCTACAATAGCCTTATTTGAATATGTAGCATGCTGACTACCACGTAAAACAACTGCATTACCTGATTTTAAGGCAAGAGAGACTGCATCGGTAGTTACATTTGGACGTGCCTCGTAAATCACACATATAACTCCAAGCGGAACTGAAATTTGCTGAATATTCATTCCTAATGGATGTTTCCATGTTTTAATTATTTTTCCAGTTGGATCAGGTTGAGCAATTACTTTTTCAATACTTCCAGACATTCCGGAAAGTCTTTTTTCATTCAATGACAATCTATCAAGAAGAGCACTTGAGAGATTATTTTTTTTGCCTAATTCTATGTCTTTTTTATTTTCAGCTAAGATTCTCTCTTTTGAGAAAATTAATTCTTTACTAATTAAATCAAGTGCTTCATTCCTATCTTTATAGGAGGATTTTGAAAGTTTTCTAGATGCACTTTTTGCTAACTTTAGCTGTTCTATAGTGTCCATAAGAATATTATAGTTTATAGACCTTTATGACAGGGCCACTTCGCTCTCTTTGCCATAGCGTAAGGAGTGGAGAATAAAGATCTTCTTTCAACAAGCTTCCTGTTTTTTTATCCAAATCCTTCAAATAAGGATTAAAAACTATCAATGGTTCTTGTTTAAGTATCTTTCTATAGAATTTTTTCTCTTGAGATTGTCCTAATTGTTGAAAGGCTTCTTCATAATCAAAACTATTTATAAGGACATAATCAGTTTTCTTTTTTACAATCTTAAACCAGTTTTTATTATTTAATAATTTACCATTTACTATATATTGTTGCTTATTTATTAAAAGCGTTGGATCAGAAACCAGTCTGCTTAGGATTCGCTTATCATAAGCATTGTACCAATCTGGTTGAACACTATTCTTGTCCCAGATAATTTTGTAGTCCTCAGATGTATTTTGTCTTATCCACTCTGTTGCTTCCTTCCTAGTATCAGACAAACTCATTATCTTATTATATTTAAATGTATCCTTCAATGGAATCCAGAATATAAGCAACAAAAGCAGAATAAAAACAAATTTCTTATTGTCTGTATTTGCTTTTTCATGAAATGAATTTAAGACCAATCCACTGGCAATACAAAAATATGGAATAATTAAAACTTCATACTTTGATTCTGTAAAATGTAAAAGCCCTAAAACTCCAATGGAAATCAAAGGAAGAGAAAATAAAGTCTTTAGTAGATTTAAATCATAATCTTTTTTATATTTAAGAAGCCAGATGGAACCAAAATAAGCAACAGGTCCAACACCAATAAGTAAAAAATTAAATGCATATAAAAGAAATGAACCTGAGTTATATTCATAATAATTAAAGAAATATTGCTTTATGAGAGGCATTAAGGTACTTAGCAAATGCAAAATATAATTAAAGTTTAAAACAAGCGCTACAAAAAAAAGCTTTATCACTAATGGACCGTACTTAAAAGTTGACTTACTCGCTACTAAATTAAAAAGTAACGGGATTATACTTACAATTCCTATTGGATGCATTAAAAAACTCATTAATGCAAAGATTGCACTTAAAGTAATATCTTTTTGCTTAACATCTTTTTTAATCAAAAATAGGCTGGATAACAAACAAAAGAAGGTTACGGAATTAATTGGCGTAACCATTTGCGAAACCTTCACATGAAGCATGGAAACAGATAAGAGTCCACTGGATATGAGAGCAACTAAAGGACTAAACCTTAATCCTAAGAAATAAACAACAATTACACTACCAACGCCAAATAAAACACTTATAAACCTAAGCCCTGTATAAACAGCTCCGGGATCAAGCTCAAGCAATCCGAGTAAATTATTTGCATTTAGAGTTTGGAGCTTAAGAGTAAGTACAATACTATTTAATAATAAGAATAAAGGAGAACCAATTGAAGAATCAGGACTAAGAAAATATTGTATAGAATTTCTGAACAAACTAATTGTTCTAATTATCAGATTGGATTCCTCAGAATTAAACACAAAAGGCAGAGTAAAAGTGATTCCCTGCAGTCTTAAATAAAATGCAATTAGAACAATGGCTATAAATATCTTATGGCTTCTTTTATCTCTTAGGCGCTGCTGTGGCATCTTTAGGTTTCACTTCCGCTTGAGCTCCTGCACACTCTTCATCAACAAATTCTTTTTCTTCTTTTAAATAACCTTTTATATCTTCCGAATTTTCTTTAACAGATGCATTGGTAATCTTTGGAATATAAGCATCCAACAATATTATTGCATCTGAATATAGCTTAGTCGCATATGGGCAATTTGGTTCATCTGCGCCATCAAGGTGATCTCCACCTTCTGCATATTTTAAATAAGCTTCTGCTACTTTTTTATAAGCAACTGTTTCTGGACAAGTACAGGTTTTTGAAAGAGTATCAATTGCTGTAATAGTATCCTTAGTAGTTTTAATTGCTGCAGGCCATTCGTCTTCTTCAAGTGATAAATAAGCTTTCTGAATAGCATCAACTGCTCCTTTTATACAATCACAAATTCCCCCTTTTGCTTCTGCTTTTGATGGATTAGTTGATTGAGCAAAAGAAATATTACTAGTAAAAATCCCTATTAATAATACTAATGAAATAATTAGTAAACTTTTTACAGCCTTCATGTATTTTTAACTCCTTTATTGACTTTAAGTCTTACTTCTTATGAATTTATACCACAAGGATAAAATTCATCGGCGTCATACATATAAGACTAGGAGAATGGATAATCTCCTACTAGCCTGTTATCAGAACTTTTAGGGTTTAATTGCTGCCTGAATAACTTCTCCTGATTCCTGAAGAATAAAAGCTCTTTCTAGTTCTTTTAGTGGGAAGCTTTTAGAAATTATATTTCTAATCCCCTTTTCAAATGAACCACTAGACAACAAATTTAAAGCTTTCTGCACATATTCTGGTGTATGGTGAAAAACTCCTATCAATTTAAGTTCATCATAATGAAGCTTAAAAGTATCAAGATTTAAGTTTGTTCCTTTTTTGCATCCTCCAAAAAAATTTACCAGTCCTCCCCGACTTACAATTCTTGTAGCAAGCCCCCATGTTTCAGGTAAACCAACTGCTTCAATTACAACTTCTGGTCCATAGCCATCAGTTAAAGATTTAATATTTTTTATCAATTCCTCTTCATTTAGAAAGTCTTTTATATTCAAAGCAAAGTCTGCTCCTATTTCTTTTGCAATATTCAGCTTGAAGGGTGTACGTCCCACTGAAATAACTTTTACTCCATTTAATTTTGCAAGCGCTACAAATAAAAGACCAATTGATCCTGTTCCAATAATACAAACTGTTTTATCTTTAGTTATTTCAGATCTTTCATAACCATGAATTACAACTGCAAGGCTTTCTAGTATTGATGCGGTTTCAAGACTAGTATTTTCAGGTATTAAATAAGTATTATGCTGAATAATTCTCTCAGGAATTGCAATGTATTCAGCATATGCCCCATTTAAAAACTCTATGTTTTCACACAGGCTAAATCTGCTTTTCTTACAAAAATGACACTCATAACAAGGAGCAGAATTCATTGCTACTATTTTTTGACCGAATGAAAAGTTTTTTACATTTTTTCCAACTACTGTAACGATTCCAGAAAACTGATGTCCAAAGGTAGATGGAATAGATTTTATTAAAACAGGATGCCCTCTTTTAAAAGTTTTTAAATCTGTTCCTCCTGTAAGTACTGTATCTACTTTTACAAGGATTTCATTTTCACTAATTTTAGGAACTGGGATTTGTTCATAGCGAATATCACTTGGACCATAAAAAAGAATGGCGTTCATTACAGAAGGGACCTCACTAGGAGCTACTTTGACGTTATCTTGTAATGTTGTTTTATTAACTGACATAAATATTAATATAGCAGAATTGTAATTTATATTGTCTTAAATTCTTTAAGTTTTTCCTTGAACTCCTTTGTATGTCCCCATGGTTTTTTATTTGCATAGAGCCAGAAGTGAACCATTTCATGATAAAGAACTCTTGCAATATCTTTTGGTTCTGCACAGAGTTGCTTTGAAAGCCTTATAATAGGACGTTTTCCCGGGATCGCTTGAAAATCACCAAATTGCTTAAAAAATTCTCCATGACCAAATGTTTCACACCAAAGAATCCTTATATAAGGTAAAGCCCCTTTAAAGTATTGTTTGTTTAATTTGTCATATATTTCGTAAATTAACTCATCTTGAGAATGTTTTGGCATAAACTAATTATATCGTTAAGGTAGCATTTGATACCGTACAATTATACAAATGACTGTATTTAATAACGAGAAAATATTAATAGATTTACCTTTAAAAAATAAAAGCGCAACCCAATTAGCAATTGCATTTCCCAATACCTACTCAATAGGGATAGCAAGTCTTGGGTATCAAACTGCCTGGAAACTTTTTAACCAAAGCAAAGATGTAAATGTAATCAGATGGTTTACTGATATTCAGGAATCTTCTCGTCAAAATACTGCATACATAGGATTTTCCTTTAGCTGGGAATTAGACTACAAAAACATTTTTTCCATTCTTGAAAAGAATAATATTCCTTTACATGCAAATGAAAGAAAAGAGAATGATCCAATTGTTTTTTGCGGAGGTCAAGTCCCAAATGCAAATCCTGAGCCGTTTGTAGAGAATTTTGATTTCTTTCTAATTGGAGACCTGGAAACCGTTGCAGAAGAGTTAATTAACAAAATATCTGAGATCAGGGATTTGACAAGAGAAGAAAAGTTAACTGAATTAGCAAATTTACCTGGTGTATATATCCCTGGAGGTAAAGGCTTACCCTCTCAAGCCACAACGAAGAAGCTAATCACTAGAGGAAATTTAACCTCATCATCTATTCTTACTTCAGACAGTGTATGGCCTGATACTTTTATCATTGAGGTAGCCAGAAGTTGTCCTGAATTGTGCAGGTTTTGTCTGGCAAGTTATGGTTCTCTTCCATTTAGAACACCAAGTGTAAAAGATTTTTTAATTCCAACAATTGATTTTGGGTTAAAGCATACAAATAAAATTGGGCTTTTAGGTGCATCAGTCACACAACACCCACAGTTTGAGGAGCTACTAGATTACCTTTTGTCTGTAAGAGCTTGCCATGGCAAATCCCTACATGTTCAAATCGCCTCAGTTCGTGCAGATTCCATTACAAAAAAAATCGCAGACGGATTATTTACTCTTGGAAGCAAATCCCTGACAATGGCTGTAGAAACCGGTTCACAAAGACTTCGTGACATTATAAACAAAAAAGTAAGTAATGAAACAATAATTAAATCAATTGAAACTATTTACAATTCAGGAATTAATTCAATCAAACTATACGGAATGGTAGGACTACCAAATGAAACTGATGATGATTTAAATGAAACTATAAAATTTTTAACATTAATTAAAAAACAAAATAAAGGAAAAAACTTGTCATGGGGCAGTTCTGTATTTGTCCCAAAAGCACAAACACCTTTTCAATGGTTTGGTGTAGATAAAAATGCAGAAAATAAACTAAGCTATCTTTCTAAAGAATTGCATAAAATTGGTGTAGACTTTAGACCTGAAAGCTATGAGTGGTCATTAATTCAAGCATTAATTTCAAGAGGCGACAGAAATACAAACAAAATCCTTGAACAAGCTTATAGATATGGGAATACACTTGGAAGCTTTAAGAAAGCAATGAGAGAGAATAAAGAGTTAATTAATTCTGAACATTTTATATTTGAGAATTGGGACTTGGAGACTGTTTTGCCATGGAGAAATATTCAGGGGCATTTAAACAAAGATATAGTTTTAGAACATTCAAAGAAAGCCTGAAAAGAATTAAAAAATGCTCATTTATATAGTGTAAAGATTGGATTAAATGTTAAACAAAATATCTTATGGGAATATCCCTATAAGTTAATAATTTTTTTGGTTAGGGAGTTCTCACTATGAAATTTTTAAAGTTAATAAAATTACAAATTTATTTTTTGTCCTTAATATCTATTTTTACCTGGGCCAATAAAATAAATGTTTTTGGACTGCCTGCTTCTGCTGCTTGTTCTATCATGTGCACACAGGTGGAAGTGCAGGAAACAAGTCCTTGTAAAGCTGAACGCTGGGCTTATACTACTGCTGACGGAAAATGTCAGATGAGTTGGGCTCCCTTAGATCCTTTTATTGAATCTATGCCTTTTCAAACTAATGCCCGCACGTGTACCAATGAAACACTTGGATTAGCCTGCAATCCACTTGATCAAGCAAAAACATGTCAAATAACTAAGGCAAAGTTGCCCTGCTGGTTTATAAAAGAAGCACCAGAGATAACTAATGCACCTTTTGGGTTTATTAATGGCTGGGCTTGTTTTGCTGGGAAAACAAAGGACGACATTAGTACAGGCTGTATGTGCCTTTAACCTTCTTGCCTACATCTCTTATTGAGAGTTAATACTCCTTAAAGCGTTTTGTTTGTACACTCAAATAACAGATTTATAATTTCGCATTATAATTTAATTCTTAACATGTTTAATCAGCTATCAGACAAATTTCAGGAAATATTTAAAGAGCTTCGTGGTCATTCAAAAATTACCGAAGAAAATATCGACTCTGCTATTCGTGAAGTAAAAAGAGCACTTATAGATGCTGATGTCAGCTTAAGAGCTATTAAAACTTTTACTAATAAAGTCAGAGAAAAAGCTATAGGGCAAGAAATTATAAAAGGCGTTTCTCCAAGTGAGCAATTTATAAAAATTATTAGCGATGAACTTACTGATCTTTTGGGGAGCTCTTCAAAAGATTTAGATTTCTCACAAAACCCCAGTTTAATTTTAATGCTTGGATTACAGGGCGCAGGGAAAACCACTACCTGTGCAAAGCTCGCAAAGCTTTTAAAGAAGAAAGGTAAAAATCCACTCCTTGTTCCTCTTGATTTGAAAAGACCCGCAGCAATTGAACAGTTAAAAATCCTTGGAGAGCAGATCGGTATTAAGGTATATGACGTATCAGACGATGTAAGGGCAAGCAATGGCTTGCCCCAACAGATAGCAAAAAGCGCAATTGATTTTGCTAAAGAAAATAATTTTGACGTAGTTATCCTTGATAGTGCAGGACGATTACAAATTGATACTGAAATGATGGCAGAGCTATTACTAATCGATCGTGTTCTACAGCCTGTCGAAAAGCTTTTAGTAATTGATTCCATGATTGGACAGGAAGCAGCAAATATTGCCAGTGCATTTAATACTCAAATTGGAATTACTGGAATAATTCTGACAAAGCTAGATGGTGATGCCAGAGGTGGAGCAGCATTATCTATCGTAGAAGAAACTCAAAAACCAATTAAGTTAATCGGTATTGGTGAAAAGCTGGATGATCTTCAGGAATTTTATCCAGATCGTATGGCATCAAGAATTCTTGGCATGGGAGATGTTTTAACACTTGTAGAACAAGCTCAGGACAAAATACAGGAAGAAGAAGCAAAGAATCTTGAAAAGCAGCTTTTAGGTGATTTTAATTTTGAGACTTTTTTGCAGATGCAAAACATGATGGGGAAACTTGGGAATTTTTCCAGTATTTTTAACATGATGGGTATGCAGGGAATGCTTGGACAATTTGGAGTAAATATAAACAAAGAGACACAGGAAAAAATGCTTTCTGAAGGCGAAGTTAAAATGAAAAAATTTAAAGTTGCTATTCAAAGCATGACTAAAGAAGAAAGAATAAAACCAAGGATTTTAACTCCAAACAGAGTTAGAAGAATTGCCAGAGGATCAGGGCAAAAAGAAAAAGATGTGGACAAACTTGTTAACGAGTTTAATAAAATGAAAAAACTAATGGACAACTTCAAGCCTCTTATGGGAATGATGAAGGGGCAAGAAGCTGGATCTACAGATTTATTTAAGAATTTAATGCCAAAAGGAGCCCCGCAAGCAGGACTCAGACCACAAAGCAATTTATTAAAAGGATTTAAGCCTAAAAAGCAAAAATAAAAGATTAATTTTTTTTAATAAGACTCTCTAGTCCTGCCTTTGGTGGTAGCATAGCAACCAAGGAAACTCTATGAAAGTATTACCAAAAGTCATTCAAGAAAGAGTGCTTGTACAACCAGGACTTTTTGATAGTCCGGTTGATTTAAAACTAGCAGAAGTTGATATTTCTATAGAAGAAACAAAATGTTTAATAAAAAAATTGATTGCTGAGAACTGTTCTGAACATAGATCAAAAAGCAGACTTGATATAGAAAAATCTGTTGTTGATGCATATAAATCTCTAAGCACTTCTTATAAATCACGCTATAAAATTACCAATGATAAAAACGATGAGCAAAAGCAATTCCACTACAAGGAAATCCACGATAACTTAAAGTGGATTTTATTTAAATCCAGAGGAGGAGCTCTTCATACGGCAAGAGAAATCAGAAATAATATATTTGAGGCTACAAGAGGAGTTAACAATGAAAATACATCTATTGCCAGAAATATGGCTCAAGTATGGAGGAATTTGTTAGTAGCATCGGTTCTAGCTGCAAAAGGAATCTCTAGAGAAGAATTTCCTATCCCACCGGAACAACCCCGGTAAATCTCTTCGTGATTAAATGTGGTCTTGTAATAGCAGTACCAATAACTACTGCATGAGCCCCTATTTCAAAGGACTGTTTAACCTGTGAAGGCTCCCAAATACGCCCCTCCATGATTACAGGCGTTGAAAGTTCTTCTGTAAGTTCAGCTAAAAGATCAAAATCAGGACCACTGTTTATCTTATATCTTGTGTCTTTTGTATAACCACTAAGTGTCGTAGAAATAACATCAGCACCTAATTCTGATGCATTTATCCCTTCTTCAAAAGTTGAAATATCTGCAATAACTATTTTTTTGTGTTCTTTTATAAGGTTAATTTGCCCTTCAAGAGTAGAATTATCTTCTCTTGGTCTGCTTGTCCCATCAATAGCAATAAACTCTACATTTGTTTTTAAAAGTTCTTTTAAATCTTTTATAGTAGAAGTAATATAAACCTTATCAAGCCAGTTAATTGGTGTTGGTTCTAATTTTGTCAATCCAATGATTGGGACTGAAACACTTTTTTTAATATGCTTTATATTATCAACGCCACAAAGCCTTAGTGCTGCAGCTCCACCATTTATAACTGACTGACTTAGAGCAAGTAAATGCTCTGGCGTATTTAATGGCTCATTCCCTTGTGCTTGAACTGAGACAATAACTTTATTTTTTATCTTATCGAGCATTAACATTGAGTATACTATTTCCTATTGAGTTAGGATATTTCGTAAACAAAAATGAAACTATTCATAGTAAAAGATAAAAAAAGCGGGGATAGAAAAGCTTTTGAAGTTATCAAGAAACAAGTTCAAACAAAAACCAACTCACTAATTGGTTTGGCAGCAGGAAAAACTATAGATGGTTTATATAAACTTATTTCTATAGATGCAAAAAGAAACAAAAAACTTTGGTCTAGATTAAAAGTTTTTCAGATTGATGAACATTTTGGTGTTCATCCAAATTCAAAACTCAGTTTTAATTACGAAATTAAAAAAAAATTATATGAGCTATTAAAGGTCTTACATACAAAAAATATATTTTTACTAAACGGAGTAGAGAAACCAGAAAAAACTATTGCTAAAGGATATAACTTTATAAAAAAAAATAATGGTTTTGATTTAATAATTCTTGGTATTGGACCAGAATATGACACACACATTGCTTATAATACAACTGGAAAATCCCCTCTTAATTCAAAAATGAGAGTGGTAAGTTTGCATCCAAAAATTATTAAAAGGCTGCTAGAGAAACAGGAGACAGGAAACAGGAAGCATGAAGGACATTCTTCTTCGTTTCCTGCTTCATGCTTCATGTCTCCTGCTTCTTTAAAAGGGATTACGCTTGGAGTAAAAGATATTCTTAATGCAAGAAAGACTCTTTTAATTGCCTATGGGAAAGAAAAAGCAAAATCAATCAGGCTAGCTTTCAAAGGAAGAGTAGATACAAAAAGAGCCTCTGCAAGTGCTTTACAACTACATAAAAATTTAACAGTAATAACCGATAAAGAGGCGGGGAAATATTTATTATAGGTATAATAATTAGTATTATGCCAACACAAACTGTTCCAAAGCCACCAAAAACACCACAACCAATAGTCTATGATCCAAGAAAAAGCTTGGAAGGATATCCAAATACCCCAGAAGATAAAAACTTTGTACTAAAAGTAAAAAATGCAAGACCAAAGTTATTTAGTGAATCACAATATGCTGCTTCTATTAAAAAACCATTAACTGCTACTGAAAAAATTTGGTATGCACATCTTGAAGCCGGAAATCCAGAAAAAAAAGGTTCAATTATTTATTTAAAACCAGATCTATTGCTTATTCAGGATGCAACTGGAAAACTTTTACTTTTGCAGGCAGAACTCCTTTTTAATCTGCTCGGCAAAGATCAAGGTGAAATTTTAACAGTGTTATATTATGACCACAATATAAAAGTGGATTTTGGAATTGAGCAGGCTATCATTCAGGACAAAGAAGGAATAAAGTTTTTAGGAACCAGTTCAAGTAAAAGAGGAATTATATTTTCACTTCCAGGGAATGGAATCTGCCATAGAGTCAGCGATGAATACTTTGACATGCCTGGCGGAGTTTTATTTGGTTCTGATTCTCATACACCAACAGCGGGTGGCATGGGAATGTTTTCCCTGGGGAAGGGTGGTTGGGGAATTGCAAAATCGCTTGCTGCAACACTTCCAATGCCAGTAGACAGAAACCCAATAATTGGAGTTCATCTAAAAGGCTCCCTCCCTGATGGAATTGAGCCAAAACAAATTGTTCAGTTATTAAACAGAGATATAATAAGGCTTTTTGGAAATGAGGGGAATGGAAGTTATATAGAGTTTTTTGGTCCCGGGGTAAATTCGGTTTCAGTAGTTGGTAGAAGTTCTATTACAAATTCGCTCGTCGATGGTGGAATGGGAACCGGTGTATTTCCTCCAGATGAGCAAGTCGCAAAATATTTGGATTCTAGAAACAGACCTGAACTTGCTGGCTGGGTTAGAAAAAATTTAAAGGACTTAAATCCAGATCCAGAAGTTTTAAAAGATCCTCATAAATACTATGACAAAGTAGTGGAATATGATTTATCAAAAGAATTACATCCTGCACTTGCTATGCCAGGAAATCCAAAAAATGTCTTTTACCTGGATGAAATCCCAAATGTAATTAAGTTTATTAATAATGGCGTCTTAGATAATTATGAAAGCTTTTTAACTAACGGAAAAGCAGACAAATCCAAAGTAGAAAAGCTCGTAAAAGAAAAGTCAAAGGAAGTTCTAAGAGCTACTCCAGAGCAAACTTTAATTAACTTTGCTGTTCAAGAATTAGATGTAAAAAAAGGATACACAAAAAGAAAACTGAGTTTAGAAATCTCAAGCGGTAGCATTGGAAGCTGTACTCACTCAGGAAAAGATGATATCGAGGCTGCTGTATGGGCAAACATTCAACTAGCTAAGAACAAAGTAAAAAGAGTTTCTCCTGTAAGTGTTACATACGGATCTCGTGATGGATGGCTCTCTGTTCAGTCAAATAAAACTGTACAGGAATTAATTGATCTGGGACACCTTGTTTTATTAGATAGTGCCTGTGGACCATGTATTGGCATGGGATTTGCTCCTGAAGCAGATACAGCAAGTGTCAGATCTTTTAATAGAAATTTCATGGGGCGTGCTGGAAATAAAGAAAAAATTGATCAGGTATATTTAGTAAGTCCTGCTGTTGTAGTTTATCTTGCCGCATGTGGAAATTTTAATGCCTACGATCCAATTACAAGAACATTTACAGCAAAGGATGAAAACGGGAAAGAAGTAAAAATTGCCCTGTCAAACCCTTCAAATGAAGCAAAGTTATCAGCTGCAGTTTCAAATGATTTCAATACCCCAGAGGGTGAAAGGCCTGCATTTATCTTGCCCTCACCAAAAGATAAATCAAAAGATATAAAAGTCCTTTATGACGGAGAGACAATTGCTTCATTGCCAGAAGATATGTACGATATTCCAGGAGACAAATTTGAAAATATTCCTGTTTTGGTTTCTCTTGGTGATAACGTAACCACCGACGATCTTTCTGCTGCAGGAGTAAAATATATCCCAAAAAGAGGAAATTTATTAGAACTTGAGTTTGGTTTTTTTGAAAGCATTGCTCTTAGAGAACAAAGAGAGCCACAGTATTATTACAATCTAGCCAAAGAATACAAAGTAAAAACCAATGGTTCTGTAATGATTGGTGGAAAGCTTTTTGGCTCTGGATCTTCCCGTGAAGCAGCAGCTTTTATCCCTAGACATTTAAGAGCAAAAGTAGCCATTGCTGAAAGTTTTGCCCCTATTCATAGAGAAAATGCGATTGAACAAGGATTGCTATACCTCATATTTAAAGATCCAAATGACAGAACAAAGCTGGATAGAGAAGATTTAATTTCAGTTTATGGTGTGGATAAACTAGATGCCGATAAAAGAGATCTTGAAATTAAAATAAAAAAGAAAGATGGGAAAGAACTTTCAATTATCTGCCAGCATGTCCTAGATACTCCATATAAAATCGAAGTTTTTAGAGCTGGTTCAGAACCCAATCTCTTTAGAAAAATCTTAATCGACCAATTTAAAGGCAACGTTCTAGAATTTATGAAATGGTTTAGTGAGAAAAATAGGTTATAAGTTTTATATAGTGCTGTTTATTCTTGTTCCGTTGATACTATTGTTATTTTGTCAGCATATGGAAAGTTTATAAGAAATTCTTTTACATTTGGAGACTTGGATGGATCTAAAACTACCTGGACATTCTCTCCCTGTCTCAAGCCCTGTATTATAAGAGCTTCTAAAGTACTTATTGTTGGAATATCTCTTAGATCATCAAACGATATGTCATCTCGGCCTTCTCCTAAAACATATGAACTTAGTCTAACTGCTTGATCCGCGGACAGTTTCCCAACCTCGGCTTGCACTGCTTTTCCTAACGTTTCTGGCAAAGCGCTAACTTCATCTTTTATTTCTCTCTGTTTTGGTGGAAGAGCTACTTTCCCACTTACAATTGCAAATATCCTTGTTGTTGCCATGTGTTCCTTTATCTTTCGAGAATTAACTTGATTAAAGATATAACAACAGTAGAGGTTTCTATTTTATATTTATCTTTTTTTAATGTTAACGATTTATCTTTCTGCTATATAAATTCTTAGTTATTAGTGTAAAAATTACCTTAATGGTGTTTTTTCAAAGATTTACTACTCTTTTTTTAACAATATTATTATCAATTGTTTATATTTCTCAGCTTTCTTTTTTGTACAGCACGGAACAGGTCCTTGCTTCTGTTTCACCATCTTCATCACAAAATGATCAATCTTGTACATTTTACAAATGGTTTGATCCAAATACAAATGAAAAAGAAGGTAAGCTTCTTTTAAAAAACTGTTCAAGTTGCCACATGTCTTATTACAAAGAATGGATAGATGATAAACATTCTATGTCACAAACAAATCCTTTTTTTCTTTCCATTTACAAACAGTTTAAGCAAGATCACCCAAATCAAAATGGAAACTGTTCCCTATGTCATAATCCTGAAATTGCATTGGATAATAATTTTGACGTTAATTTAAGTTCTATAAAATCTAGAAAGTCAAATGGAATCTCCTGTGATTTTTGCCATAAGATTGAAAGCGTTGATCAAAATCCACTTAATCAAGGGGTTGCTGGGCTTATTGTAAAAAGAGTCTGCAAAGGAGAAAATGACATAAGGTTTGGTCCTTTAAAAGATCCTATTCAACCAGGCAAACATGAAGAACTAAAATATAACTCTCTTTACAAAACTAGTCTTTCCTGTGCAAAGTGTCATGATGGCTCAAACGGTAATGTTCAAATTTATTCTACGTTTACTGAATGGCTAAACAGTCCTGCTGCTAAAAAAGGAGTGCAGTGCCAATCATGTCATATGGCTCCTCGAGCTTCTCACGTCATTGCGAGGAGTGAAACAACGAAGCAATCTCCTAACGTTAGAGGATTGCCGCGTCGGCTCTTCGAGCCTCCTCGCAATGACGTAAATTCAATTGTCGACAATCTAGACGTAGAACACAAGGAAAGACCTTACTATCAAATTCACAGTCACAGTTTTCTGACAGAAGACCCCTCTGACTTTAGAAAAAAATATGTTGATCTGAGAGTAAAGGCAGGTTTTAAACCTGCCTCAATAAACGGGCATAAAATATTAACCGTTACGTGCATAGTAGAAAACAACAACCCTGGACACAGTTTTCCAACAGGCTCTCCGATGAGAAATGCAATTCTCTTAGTAGAAGCAAAAGATAAAAATGGGAATAAATTAAATTTAATCAAAGGTCCACAACTTCCAAATTATGCTAGTGATTTAAGAAATAAACCTGGTAGACTTTTTGCAAAGATACTTTCAGAGACAAACAGTGAATATGCCATTCAGCATGGAAAAGCAGGAATCCTTTTTAGAAAAATTGCGCATGGGCTGGGGATTCCAGCACAAGACTGGTGGAATGTTTTTGTGCTTTCCGATACAAGGATAAAAGCTAACAGCAGTGATATATCTACCTATGAATTTGAGGTAAAGGTGGGTTTTAAACCCACCTCGACAGCCCCAACAGAAATCACCGCAAAACTAATCTGGCGTAACACTTGGCTTGGACTGGCTAAATTAAAGGGTTTGAAAATTAAAGAAGACTTATTATTAGAGAAAAAAGAAATTCTGGGGAATTAATTTATTAGCAGTGTTATTTCTTTTCTTCTTCTTGCTGTTTTACAAGTTCCAAGATTAACTCATGTCTAAATTTTTGAAGGTTAAATATTTGACGTTGTTCTATGAAATGCCGAACATCTTCTCCCTGTTCTTTTCCTTCTGTAATAATTGGATCTAAAGCATTAATATTTTGGTTTGCAGTTTTAAGTCCCATTTTTGAATTGTTAGCTACAATCTCTGGCAAATTTAAACTTCCAGGCTTATTTCTACCTCTTATTTCAATAAGTTTATGAACTATTTCTTTCAGTTTTAGAAAATA
This sequence comes from Candidatus Melainabacteria bacterium, assembly GCA_023250205.1. Taxonomy (GTDB): domain Bacteria; phylum Cyanobacteriota; class Vampirovibrionia; order 2-02-FULL-35-15; family 2-02-FULL-35-15; genus 2-02-FULL-35-15. The sequence goes on from JAHFBE010000037.1 coordinate 20,750, forward strand.
ATCTTCATACGCTTTAGGTGGGTGAACACCTTCATTTTTTACCAGTATATTAATCCACTCACCATCTAAAACAAAACCTTGAGTTGAATAGTCCATAGCACTCTTCTCATCAGGAGAAAGCGCAACAACAGGTGGAATATTTTTAAGTTCTCTAAGTTCTGCTTGAAGTTTCCTAAATTTTTGACTCCAAACTTCGTCCTTCTCTTGAAGATTTACAGTATGCCTTGCTTGCTGTGTTTTTAACTCTTCATTTAAACTGACGGAAGTAACTCCAGCACCTACTGTAAGACCTATGGCTGTACCTGCAACTCCGGTTAAAATATAACCAACCTTACTATGCGTACGCTGACTAACTTGAGTAACATTTTTAACCATTTTTAAATTATATAGTAAAAGCTTCTGCCAGTTTAGATTTTAATTATATCTTTAGAATTACTCATTCTCAGCACTAACAGGAATCTCAAAATCCTTTGAAAAATCCATTCCCTGTGTAGTTTGCGTAACAGTCACTGTAATTGAATCAGGGACATTACCCCCGAATAAATCGTTTACTTCTTTTATCTTGCCAAGTTTATTTAATGACGGAATAATTATGTTTATCTTTCTGTTTGAATCTTGAGCTGTTAAAAGAAAATTTTGAGGCCTGATTTTTATAGCTTTAGAAGAGAGGTTGCTACTTATTCTTACTTTTGTATCAATTAATTCGGGGACAAATAGGTTTTGATCAAATGCAATATTTAAAAATGTTTTTGCTGACATTGTATTAGATAGCTTTATTCCTTCAAGTCCAGGGCCAGTTATGTTTAAAGAAAAGGTTATAGTACCTCCTCCGCACTCAAATTGATGATTTGCACTAACACAATCTCCACTTGTTGATTTAGAGCAACATTTTGGATTACTTCCATCAGGCAAGCATTGAAGAAATGGCCTTGGTGTACTAATACAACAAGGAATCTTCCCTTGACTATCCCCGATATTACAATGAAACTCTCCAGAAGATGAACCCCCTATGTTTGAAGAAGCCTTTCCACCATTTCTATTATTTACTGCATCAATCCCTGCATTGCTTGGTGTTTCAACTTGTTTTCTGGTAAGAGTTAATGCCTCACCACTTATAGGCAGCCTGAATATCCCTCCACCATTCGTAGCTGCATAAATTGCTGAACCATCTGGTGTCACGGTAAGCCCTGTTATTTCTCTAATTAAAAGTTCATTATTAAATGGCTGCCATGTCAAGCCATCATCGCTGGAAACATAAAAACCAGTGCCTTTGCTTGCAGCATAAACCTGATGCGTGTTTGCAATTGGATTAAAAACTATTGAAACAAATTTATCTCCGGGGCTTGAATTGTCTAATACTGATTGCCAGTTATTACCTGCATCTGCCGATCTAAAAATCTGCCCATCAGAACTTCCTACTAGAATTACCTGTGTATTTGCCGGACAAACTGAAACGGAGTAAAAAGATTTCGAACTTCCAAAACCGTTATTAATCTGCGTCCAGGTCTCGCCCCCATCAATACTCTTTACAATTCCTGAATCATTTGTAGCAACATAAATAGTTTTTTCATCTGCAGGATCTATGTCAACTGACCATGTATTTTTAAATCCTGGTATTCCATTTTGTTTATTTACCCATGTCATTCCAGAGTCAGTGGATTTAAACACTCCCCATCCAATTGAATCTACACCATCATGATCAAGAGATTTTTTAACACATGTAGCAAATGCAATATTTGTATTTGATTTTGCCCATTTAATATCCGTAAAAACAATCTCACCATCTAACCCTGTACTACCGGGGTGAAGTGAATGACCTTGCGGAAAGAGCATAAAAACTGTTTTCCATACCATGCCACCATCAGTACTAAGAAATATTGAATTCTTTGCATTCTGGCTATCACCAAGGAGAATTTTATTGTTATCGGTGGGGTGGGGTGCAATTGCCTGAAGCTCATCCAGTAAAACATCTCCAAGTCCCACCGGCACCCAGTTTATTCCTTTATCTTCACTTAAAAATATTCCTGATCTTGAAGAAGCAAAGATCTTATTACCATCTGGGCTTACTGCTACACCTCTAGTCTCAGAACCAGAATATCCAAAAGCATTTGTTACCCACGTCTTCCCAGCGTCTGCAGTTTTAAATACACCGCCTACATAACTATCTACATAAACCGTGTTTTCATCATTTGGATCAACGGCAATATCTATCGGATGTCCTGGGTTTGATCCAAGTGGACCAAAACCAGTCTCTGCCCAGGTCATGCCACCATCTTTTGATTTAAAAAATATTCCGAACGCCCCTGCATAAATTACATTTGGGTTTGTCGGGCTTATACCGAGTGCTGAATAAATTTGTGACCCTCCATTATCTCTTTTTCTCTTTGCTTCTGTCCAAGACATTCCTCCATCTTTTGTAACTATTATTGCTCCATCTTGATTTTCTACATCAGTATCAAACTGTGGAATCATTCCTGTTGTTCCCCAGATTATATTTGAATCTTTTGGATCAAATTTTATATTTGTAACATAAAGATTTCTTATCCCTGAATTAATTTGTGTCCAGGTATTTCCTCCATCAGTACTTTTATAAACACCTTCAAGCTTTTCAAGCTGTTGTCTGTCAAAAAAACCACTTGCTATGTAAACAGTATTCGTATTTTTTGGATCAATGATTACATCCTTAAATAAATTCCCTCCGTCCAAGACTTTAGTCCAATTTTCACCGCCATCAATAGTCCTGTAAGCTATGCCTTGAGTTCTTTGAAATGCCCCCATAAAAGGACCAATTTCTTCTAGATCCCCAGCCGCAAAAACTGTATTTGAATCTCCAGGCTTTACTGCAAGTCCTCTTATTTCTACATCTTCTCCACTTGGTAATCCATTATCCTGATGCTGCCATGTCATTCCACCATCAGTAGACAGAAAAACACCCATTGCATTTTTCACACCACACCAGACTCTCTGTGGGTTGTTCGGATCAATGGTAGTTACAAAAACAGGGATGGCATCTCCAGATTCACCGGTACGAGAATCTATCCCTTCATCACTTTCATCCCATACAAAACCATGATCATTTGAAATATGAATCCCTGCAAATGAATCAGTGACAACTATTTTATTTGAGTCGTTAGGAAAAAATCTTATTGTATATCCCTGTCCGCCAAAAGGCCCGTTTAATTTCTGCCATGGCATTGAAAGTATTTGATATTTTTCTATTAGTTCTTCAGGTATTGCAAAGTCAGAATATTCTTTAGAGATATTTTTTTGTGGATTAAGAAATAAAATTAATGTAACAGAAAAAATCATCAACAAAATAAAATTTAGAGAACTTTTTTTCATGGGTTTATAAAACAATAACATGTAACCTGTGAGCCAGATCACCTGTATGAATTTTATAAATTTGCCTTAATTAGCTGACTGATCTAAGGTTTGTGACTAAATTAACACTTCTTCAAACTAATTATAGAAATAATGAATTAGAGGGCATAAAAATGAAAACCATGCAAACAATTTATCAAAACAAAGAACTAAAAAGTTTTATTCCAGATATAGATAACTTTGAACCTAGGTTATTTAAAAATTTTATTGCTTACTGGATAATAAGAAAATCAAACTCCTTAAAAGCAAAAAACACTTTAACAGAATTCAGGAACTCAAACCCAAATGAATGGTTAAACTTAATAGAATCAAATCAACAATTTAGAAGTTTGTATGGAGAACATACTGCTCATATTTTAATTAGGCTAATTGAAGAGAGTAACTAACCTGCTATTCGGTAATTTGCCTCTTGTTTTTTCTGAGATAACCACTGATTCCAGCGATATTGAGGCAATAACATTTCTCGTGAGTGAGAAAGCTCTTCTATATATTGAGGGAAAAGGCGACTTGTTTTATTCAGGCTAGTTTTTGGATTTATTTTCTTCTCTTTTAAATTTTCTTCTTTTAATGCTTTGTCAAAATATTTTTTAATTTCAGAGGACTGAACTGCAAATGCTATTCCCTGCGCCCCCTCTCTAAGAGCAATGACCATTCCTAAAACTTCACCATTTATGTTAATTATTGGACCACCTGAATTCCCAGGATTAATTCCATTTGAGAGCTGAATAAGATCTTTTAATAAAACACCATTTGGCATTCTTATATCGCGATTAAGTCCTGAAACATTTCCATAATTTACTGAAAATTTATATCCAAATGGACTCCCAATACCAATTATTGACTCACCAAGTAAAGGAAACTCTTCTGTTAGCTTAAATCCTATACTCCCAGAAAGTTTTTGCTCTGGTGGAATCTCAATAATTGCAAAGTCTGATTCTGGGAATTTTTTCAAAAGAAGTCCTTCCTTTTCCAGCTTAGAGGGTAAAAGAGTAAAGCTCTCTTTATTGCTCAGCTCTACCGTAATGGCTCTACTTTTAAAGTGCTTTTGATTAAAAGAATGATCAGCAGTAAAAATAAATCTTCTCCCATTCTCTGTAAAAATAAAACCAGATGCCACTGAATCTTTTTCTCCAGGCCTTTCAAAAGATAAGCTAACTGTTGATTTAAGTGAATTGTTTACAATGACTTTTCTGCGATTAGATTCCAAAGTCTCTGCTTGACTATTTAATGCTTTGCTTAACTTAACTACTTCTACTAACAGTTCATTTGCTGGATTTTTATAACCACTGAGTTCTCCAGCCAACTTTTCAAGCTCATTTGCTTTAGCTCTAAGTTCTATAAGCTCAGTTCTAGTGGATCGTACGGTTTCTTCTGTATTAGTTAATTCACTTTCTAATGTTTTTGATTTTTTTTCTGCCTGAAATAATTTTTCTTCATTGCCTTTCAATAGTAACTTTAGTTGAATTTCATTTTCTTGAGCACGCTTAAGCTCAGCATTGTCTTGAGCAGGAACAACAGCCTCTTTCGTCTTTTCATCTTTTTTATTAGAGCTACAACCAGGAGCACCCCATCCGGTCACTAATACTAGTCCAAGAACAAGTGGTTTAAAAATATTTACTCTAGGGATCATCCTTATACAAATCTCAGAGCTTGAGATTTATTTGCTATATGCATTTTCTGCTCAGCTTCTTCCAGGATTTTGACAACTTGATAGCCACTTGCCCCATCTGAACGTGGTGCTTCGCCAGATTCTATACAATGAACAAAGTGCTCACATTCTAGTCTTAAAGGCTCATCATTGCTAAAACTTGGCACTTCCTTCTGGACTACACCATCTTCATCTATAAAATACAACTCAAGCTTGTTTTCTGTTCTACTGTCATTTAATACTGCTGTTTTTTTACTGCCATTTACAGTAAGTAAAACTTGTTTTTGTGGATCAATCCAGCTGTTATGAATATGCGCTGGAATATCCCCAGGAAAATTTAAATCTAAGTGTGCCACATCAATTA